>NZ_CAWMDN010000137.1:0-3026 GCF_963866575.1 Aeromonas sp. L_1B5_3 | reverse complement strand
CCCACGGCGTGCTGTTTCGTGGCAATGCCGAGGCGCGCATCCGCGAGAATCTGCTCAAACAAGGCTTTATCAAGGGCATTATCGGCCTGCCTGCCAACCTCTTCTACGGTACCGGCATTCCGGCCTGCATCATCGTCATCGACAAAGAGACGGCGCACCAGCGCGCCATTCAGGCCAACGGCTATAGCAGCCAGAGCCTGTTTATGATCGATGCCAGCAAAGGCTTTATCAAAGATGGCAACAAGAACCGGCTGCGCGAGCAGGACATCCACAAGATCGTCGATACCTTTACCCGTGAGCAGGTGATCCCCCGTTACAGCCGCGCCGTGCCGCTCTCCGAGATCGCCGCCAACGACTACAACCTGAATATTCCGCGCTATATCGATGCCAGCGAGGCCGAAGATCTGCACGATCTGGCCGCCCACCTTAAAGGCGGCATTCCCAATCGGGATATCGACGCCCTGGGCGCTTACTGGCAGGTGTTCCCGACCCTGCGGGCCGATCTGTTTGCTCCGGCCCATGCCGGTTATAGCCATGGGTTGGTGGATGCCGCCAAGGTCAAGGGCACCATACTGGCGCACCCCGAGTTTGTCCGTTTTGCATCTGCTTCACTCGAACCCTTCTCGCGCTGGTTTACCGAGTGCCACCTGCCGGAGATAAAGCCGGGCGAATCGCCCAAGGCATTGATTGAGGAGATCAGCGAATCGCTGCTCGCCGCCTATGCGCCGCTGCCGCTGCTGGATAACTACGATATCTACCAGCTGCTGCTGGACTACTGGCACGCCGTGATGCAGGACGATGTCTATGTGCTCTCCCAGG
The DNA here is from genome assembly GCF_963866575.1 of Aeromonas sp. L_1B5_3. Classification (NCBI taxonomy): domain Bacteria; kingdom Pseudomonadati; phylum Pseudomonadota; class Gammaproteobacteria; order Aeromonadales; family Aeromonadaceae; genus Aeromonas; species Aeromonas sp. L_1B5_3. The sequence continues at coordinate 2,207 of NZ_CAWMDN010000137.1, read as the reverse complement.
ATGGCTGGGCGGCGGGCAAGGTGCTGCGCGAGCTTAAAGTCGACAAGGGCGAAAAGCTTAAAGAGACGCCGGATCTGGTGCTAGGCAAGAGCAAGTACAAGGCCGAGCTGCTGCCTCCGACCCTGCTGGTGGCCCGCTTCTTTAGCGATAAGCAGGCCGAAATCGACGCCTTGCAGGCCACCGCGGATGAGGTGAGTCAACATCTGGAGAGCTATCTGGAAGAGCAGGGCGGCGAGGAGGGGCTGCTGAGTGACGCCGCCAACGATGCGGGCAAGATCAACGCCGCCAGCCTGAAGGCGCGGCTCAAGCAAGCCAGCGATGCCGAGGAAAAGGCGGCGCTAAAAACCGCCATCAAGCTGTTCGAAGCCGAAAGTCAGGCTAAAAAGGCGGTAAAAGAAGCGCAAGAGGCGCTGGATCGGGCGGTGGTGGCCCGTTACCCCAAGCTGACAGAGAGTGAGATCAAGCAACTGCTGGTGGAGGATAAGTGGCGCGCCAGCTTGCAGGCGGCCATCGAGGCGGAGATTGAGCGCATCACCCAGCAACTGGCCAACCGCGTCAAAGAGTTGGAGGAGCGCTACCGCGCCACCTTGCCGCAACTGACCCAACAGGTCAGCACCCTGGAGGCCAAGGTGGCCGCCCATTTGAAGAGCATGGGGCTGGAGTGGGCATAATGGCAGAGCAGATGATGCAAGAGGCGGCAGGCAAGGCGATCCCGGCGGGCTATCAGCAGACCGAAGTGGGGGTTATTCCGGAGGATTGGGAGGCAATTCCTTTAGGCGGGATATGTAAAGTACAGGGTGGCTTTGCCTTCAAGAGTGAAAAATTTAAAAAAACAGGCGTTCCTATTTTACGAATAAGTAACATTCAGTCTGGATTCTTGGATGTAAATGAAGTTGTTTATTATGCGGTTGGCGAAAAAATCCCAAAGCAATTTGAAGTACATGATGGTGATGCTCTGATTGCCATGTCTGGTGCTACTACTGGAAAAGTTGGTGTCTACAATAAAAATGAGGTCGCCTATTTAAACCAGCGCGTTGGTAAGTTTGTTCTTTATGGCAATGCAGATATGAAATACATTCAACATGTTGTTGGATCCGATTTGTACAAGAGCGCATTGAGTAATATGCTGGAACAAGGTGCACAGCCTAATATCAGTTCGTCACAGCTAGAACGTATAATCATTCGTAAGCCAACGTTAGAAATAGAGCAGAAAATCATTGCCAATGTGCTGTCGGATAGCGATGCGCTGATCGATGCGTTGGAGCAGCTGATCGCCAAGAAGCAGGCCATCAAGAGCGCCACCATGCAGCAACTGCTGACCGGCCGCACCCGCCTGCCCGCCTTCGCCCTGCGCCCCGATGGTACTCAAAAGGGCTATAAACTCAGCGAACTGGGAGACATTCCGGAGGATTGGGAGGTTAATACATTAAATAACTTGGTTTCATTTGAAAATGGTGACAGAAGTTCAAATTATCCATCTGCCAATGAGTTTGTTGATTATGGAATACCGTTTATAAATGCTGGTCATGTTTCAGACGGCCAAATAAATGACTCTATCATGGACTATGTGCCGGAGTATGTTTATAGCAGATTGGGTGGTGGCAAGGTTAAAACTGGTGATTTGCTCTTTTGCTTGAGAGGTTCTTTAGGGAAGTTTGGTGTTATTGATAAGGATTTTGGCAGGGGAGCTATTGCTAGCTCTTTAGTAATCGTTAGGCCAAATTTAAAGAGAACTTCCACCGATTTTGTGGCTAGTTACTTTAAGTCTGGAACTTGTAAAAAAATGATCGATCTTTGGGCTGGTGGTGCTGCTCAGCCAAATCTTGGTGCACGTGAACTTGGTATGTTTCTGGTTCCTATCCCGCAAAGAGAAGAACAAACCGCCATCGCCACTATTTTATCTGATATGGATAACGAGCTGCAGGCATTGACCCAGAAGCTGGAAAAGGCCCGCGCCCTGAAACAAGGCATGATGCAGCAACTGCTGACCGGCAAAATCCGCCTGCCGCTGGCGGCGGGGGCATAGACGGGGAGCATGAGTGCAACCCAGCCAGATGACCGCCTCTGCCGCGAGCCTGGCCACCGAGCCACCCAGGCCGGATTTGCTTGACCGTTGCTTGACTGTTGCGTGACTGGGGCGGTTGTTAATTGGCGCGATAGATGTTTATCTATCTGAAAAGAAAGAGAAACTTTTATTGTGAGTTGCT
>NZ_CAWMDN010000136.1:0-10656 GCF_963866575.1 Aeromonas sp. L_1B5_3 | reverse complement strand
ATCTGGGTGAACAGTTACGCGCCGTCAGCCATCTGCAAAACGAACTGCGCCAGCGTGAGCTGGAGATCCGCCAGCTGGAGCGCCAGCGCCTGATCGGATTGGGTGACAACGAAGAACGCCTTGCCGAGCTGCAAGATGAGCAGCTGCGTTGCCGCGAATCGCTGGCGGAGCAGGAGTCCCGCTGGCAGCAGCAGCAGGGTCTGGTTCACCGGATTATCGAGCTGCGCGCCGCTCTCCTGGCAGATCAGCAGGATGAGATGCTGGCCAGAGAGGCGCTGGATCTCGCTGATGCTCCGCTCGATCCGCAAGCGGCTGCCGAGCAGCTGGCCACCCTCGAGAGCGAGCTGGCCGACCTGCAGCAGGGAGAGGTGCTGGTCTCCGCTCATGTCGACAAAACCCAGATTGCCGCTGTCATCGCCGAGTGGACCGGAGTGCCCCTCAATCGCATCTCCCAAGGGGAGCTCGATGTGGTGACCCGCCTGCCGGAGTACCTTGGCGATCTCATCAAGGGGCAGGATGTGGCGGTGGCCCACCTGCACAAGCACCTGCTGACTGCGCGCGCCGATCTGCGTCGTCCTGGCCGTCCGCTGGGGGCCTTCCTGCTGGTGGGCCCGAGCGGGGTCGGCAAGACCGAAACCGTGCTGCAGATTGCCGAGCTGATGTTTGGCGGCCGCCAGTATCTGACCACCATCAACATGTCCGAGTATCAGGAGAAACACACGGTTTCTCGCCTGATCGGCTCTCCTCCCGGCTATGTCGGCTTTGGCGAGGGTGGCGTGCTGACCGAAGCCATTCGCCAGAAACCCTACTCGGTGGTGCTGCTGGATGAGGTGGAAAAAGCGCACCCGGATGTGCTCAACCTCTTCTATCAGGCGTTCGACAAGGGCGAGCTGGCGGATGGGGAAGGGCGGATCATCGACTGCAAGAACGTAGTCTTCTTCCTCACCTCCAACCTCGGTTTCCAGACCATCGTCGAGCATGCCGGGCAGCCCGATGTGCTGCTGGATGCCCTCTATCCGGAGCTCGCCGCCTTCTTCAAACCAGCGCTGCTGGCGCGGATGGAGGTGATCCCCTATCTGCCGCTGGGTCACGACACCCTGGTGCAGATCGTGGGTGGCAAGCTCAACCGGCTGGTCAAGCTGCTCAAGGAGCGTTTCGGCGCCGAGGTGGAACTCGATGGCGAGGTGGCCGAAGAGATCCTGCTGCGGGCCAACCGCAGCGAGAACGGTGCACGCATGCTCGAATCGGTCATCGATGGCGCCCTGTTGCCGCCGGTCTCCCTGCAACTGCTGCAGCGTCTCTCGGCCGGTGAGCCCATCAACCGGGTTCGCTTCTCTGTGGTCGATCACCAGTTCGTGGCCGAGGTGGAGGGCTGACCATGGAACAAGCCCTCGCATTCGCCCTCGCGCTCACCGAGCAGCGCGACGAAGCCCACCTTTGCCACTGGTGGAGCTCGACCCTCCATGCCAGCTTTCAGCCAAAAGGGATCCTGCTTGGCATGCTGGATGTGAGCGGTCGCCAGCTCGAATGCAAAGGCTGGGTCAAGGGGCAGGAGGTGGCGCTGGGGCTGGCGGTGGATGACTTCTCCCATCCGCTCGCCTATGTGCTGCACAAGGCGCAGTCACGCACCTGGGACTCCCTCTATGGCGGTGCCCGCATCGAGCACGCCGGTTTTCGCGCACTGCTGGCCAATCTGGGCCAGCAGTGCGGGCTGCATGCGTTTCCGCTGATGGATGGCAAGGGTAAGCCGTTTGCCGTGCTGGCCCTGCTCGATCGGGGCGAGGTGTTGCAGGAGTGGGCCGAGGGGCCCGAGCTTGCCAGTCTGGCGCAGGTCTTTTGCAACCAGCTCACCCTTATTCGCGATCTGGGGCGTAGCCGCCGGGATCAGAGTGTGCTGCGCGACTCTCTGCGCCAGATAAAAGGTGAAGAGGATCGTCTGCGCCAGCACGAGAAGCTGCTGGGCGAGCAGTTGATCGGCCAGTCGGCGGTGATCTGCGGTCTGCGCGAGCAGATCGCTCAGGCGGGCCGCCACAAGTTGACCGTCCTCATTCAGGGGGAGACCGGCAGTGGCAAGGAGGTGGTCGCGCGGCTGGTGCACCAGTGCTCCGACCGGGCTCACAAGCCCTTTGTGGCCATCAACTGTGCCGCCATTCCGGAGAACCTCATCGAGAGCGAACTGTTTGGTTATCAGAAGGGGGCCTTCTCCGGCGCGCTCAGCAACAAGAGCGGGCTGGTTGAACAGGCCAATGGTGGCACCCTCTTTCTGGATGAAGTGGGTGACATGCCTGCCGCCATGCAAGCCAAGCTGCTCAGGGTACTGGAAACCCGCAGCTACCGGCCACTTGGCGCCGAGCAGGAGCGTCAGTCTGACTTTCGTCTCATCGCCGCCACCCATCAGCCGCTCACTCGCCATGTGGAGGAGGGGCAATTCCGTGCCGACCTCTACCACCGCCTTTGCCAGTGCCTGCTGCTGATCGCCCCGTTGCGCGAACATATGGAAGATGTGCCGCTGCTCTGCCAGCACTTCATGGCCCAGTTTGCCGCTCAGGATGGCAAGGCGCTGGCAGGGTTGCAGCGCAAGTTTTTGAAGCAGCTGCAAACCTATGACTTCCCGGGCAATGTGCGCGAGCTGCGCAACCTGCTGGAGGTCGCCTGTGCCCATACCAGCCATGGTGAGGAGGTGGGTCTGGAGGCACTGCCGCCAGAGCTGCGTGAGCGGGTGTGCGTCGAGCTGCCCGGCGCACTGGATGACTACAACCACATCCGCGATCTGCGCCGCGCCATGCAGCAGTACGAAGCCTCGGTGATCGAGGCGCGCCTGCGCTACTTCCAGGGCAACCGGATGCTGGTGGCAGAAAGCCTCAATATTCCCAAGCGCACCCTGGATCACAAGTGCCAGAAACTGGAGGTGAGCTGATGAGTCTGCTCGCATTGGTGCCGCTGCTGCTGGCCAGCAGTGCGGCGCAGCCATCCCCGGAGTTGGCTCAATTGCAGGCGTGCCGGCGCGAACCGTCGCCCTTGGTGCGTTTGGCCTGCTATGACGCCATTGGAAAGGGTGCGGCCGGGAGTGAAGAGGGGGCTGTCTCCCGCTCCCCTGCCTGGCAGGCGATCCTGACCCAGGAGCAGGGGCGTCAACCTGACAGCCCCCCTTTTCTGCCTCTGCTGGATGATGCGGGTGGCAGCGTCACCCTGACCCGTCCTGCCCTGCGCGGCGCCACTTTGGCCATCGGTTGCGTCAACAGCATCACCCATATCCGGCTGCGGCTTGATAACCCCTGGGTGGGGGATCGGGTGCAGATAGCCCTGGATGGTGAGCCAAGTCGCCAGTCGCAGAGCTGGTTTGTCCGGGATCAGGGGCTGCTGCTCGAGTATGGCCGTGGCTTGCCCGCCATCGAGGAGCTCAAGCGCTGGATCGGGGCTCGTGAACTGCAGGTGCAGGCCAACAATGGCGCCATCCTGCGGGTGGATCTCAGCGGTCTCAAGGAGGCACTGCAGCCCGTGCGCCAGCAGTGTCGCTGGTAAGGAGGCGGAATGAGCTATCAACACCCTTGGTGTGGCCGCCTGCTGACCCCTCTCTCTGCCGAGCTGGTGAAGGGGGCCGTGCTTGCTGACGAGCAGCGCTGGGATTATGTCGAGACCGAGCTGGTCAAGCTGGGCTCGCTGGCCCACAGCCAGGTTGATCTCAATGCGGTAGCCGAGGCGTGCCTCGTGCTGCTGGAGAGCAAGACCAAGGATATGCGGGTGCTGGCCCAGTTGCTGCGTTGCCTGCAGCATCCGGCCAAGGCGACCCCCATGGGGACGGCAATCTTGCTGCTGGAGTGCTGGATCCGCGACTACTGGTTGCTCGCCTGGCCCGGCAATGCCACCCAGAAACAGCGATTGATGGTGCAGATCGTCAAGCGTTTTGAAGGGGTATTGCCACGGGTATCGGAGAGCGCCTCGGCGGCGGAGCTGGCCGGTTTGCTGGCTCGCGCCGAACAGCTGGAGGCTGCGTGGCTGGCGCTTTGCCCGGACAAGGGCGAGTTGCTCGACCCGCTGGTGATGGGTCTGAAACGGGCCCAGCGCCAGCAGGTGGCACAGGCGCAGGCCGATGAGGCTGGCACGCCGCAAAGCAGCGCGACCGTGGCGCCAGGTGCCGCTGTGTCCGGCATTCCCGTCACTACCTCGAGTGCTGCGCAGGGGAGTGCGAGCTTGCGTCCGGCGGTGGAGATCGACAGCTCCAACGATCGGGCTTGGCGCCAGACCCAGCTCAAGGTGGCGGAGCTCCTCATTGAGCGTCAGCCGGAGGCAGCAGTGGGCTATCGCCTGCGTCGCCACGCTATCTGGGCCGGTATCACGACGCCTCCCATGACGGCGCAGGGCAGCAAGACCCAGCTTGCGCCCATGTCGGTTGACATGGTGGATGAGTATCGCGCTGCGATGAATGCCGCCGATCAGGGGCTCTGGCAGCGGATCGAACAGAGTCTGACGCTGGCGCCCTACTGGTTCGAGGGGCACATGCTCTCGGCCATGGTGGCGCAGAAGCTCGGCTTTGCCACGGTGGCGCAGGCCATCATGCAGGAGCTGGATACCTTCTTGCAGCGTCTGCCGACGCTGCGGGAGCTCACCTTCAGCGACGGCACCCCCTTTCTGTCGGCCGAGTGCAGCCGCTGGTTGCAACCAGCCAAGGGGGGGAGCAGTGACGGGCAAGGGGGTTGTTCTCTGGCCGAAGAGGTGGCTCTGCGCCATGGCGAGCAGGGGGTGGCTGCGGCGCTCGCCCTGCTCGATGAGCGGATGGCACAACTGAAAGAGCCCAGAGCCCGCTTCCATGCACAACTGGTGCAGGCGGAGTTATTGGAACAGGAAGGCATGAATTCGCTGGCTCGCCAGCACTACCAGCACTTGTGGCAAGAAGCCACCCGTCTGGGACTGTCGCAATGGGAACCGGGGCTGGTGAGCCGTCTGGAACGTCATGCGACCGCCTTGGCGCAATGAGTGTCGAAATGAGTCATTGAGTCGGAGTTGAATCACAATCTTATGTTCAAAACCATCTTTACCTTTCTGCAGCAACAGCTGCCGAAACTGAAACCCTCCTGGCCTCTGCTCGGTGCGGTGCTCTGGGTTGTCGCCCTGATCCTGGTGTGGTGGCTGGGCCCCCGCATCGAGATCCGCGACGCTCGTCCCTTCGAGCCGCTGTGGGGGCGGGTGGTGTTCACCCTGCTCTGGCTCTGGCTGCTGCTGGGGGTTGTCTCCTGGCGCGTATGGCGCAAGATGCAGCAACTCAAGGCCGAGCGGAACCATGAGCTGGTACTGGAGCAGGATCCGGTCAAGGGGCTCCTCGATCGCCAGGCGCTCTTTCTTGACCGCTGGCTGGCGACCCTTGGCGAGCATCTGGGCAAGGGGGCGCTCTATGCCATGCCCTGGTATCTGGTATTGGGTCTGCCCGGCAGCGGCAAGAGCAGCCTGATCCACCGCGCCAACCCGGCCAACAAGCTCAACCCGAGACTCGACACCGAGCTTCGTGAAGTGGCGCAGGAGCAGCTGGTTGATTGCTGGCTGGGAGAGCAGGCGGTGATGCTGGATCCCGCTGGCGAGCTTCTGTCCCAACCCGATGGCGAGCAGGAGCCGCTGGCGCGCAAGCATGAGCGGCTCTGGCTGCACCTGCTCGGCTGGCTCAATGAACATCGCCGTCGTCAGCCCCTCAACGGATTGGTGCTGACGGTGGATCTGGCCTGGTTATCCCATGCCAGCGTGGCCGAACGCAAGGCCTATGCACAGCTGATGCGCTCCCGTCTGCAGGAGCTGTCGGCCACCATGAATACCCGCTTGCCGCTCTATGTCACCTTTACCAAGCTCGACCTGCTGCGCGGGTTTGACGTGGTTTATGAGCAGCTCGACAAAGAGGCCCGCGAGGCGGTGCTGGGGGTGACCTTCAAGCCGGACGAGCGTCAGGGCAAGGGGTGGCAGGATGATCTCTCCCTCTTCTGGGACGAGTGGGTCGACAACCTCAATCGCAACCTGCCTGCACTGATGCTGGCCGGGCTGGATGCCAGCCGCCGCAGTGCGCTCTTCTCCTTTGTTCGCCAGCTGGCGGGCCTCAAGGAGTATGTGACCGAGCTGCTTGCCGAGACCCTGGCCATCGAGGAGAGCAAGCCGCTGCTGGTGCGCGGTGTCTATGTCAGCTCTGTCTATCAGCAGGGGGTGCCGTTCGATGCGTTTGCCCAGGCGGCCTCCCGCCGTTACAACCTGCCAGAGCCCATTCACTCTGCGCTGCGCGGGGAGTCTAACACCTATTTCGTGCGCAAGCTCTTCTCCTCCATCATCTTCCCCGAGGCCCATCTGGCGGGCGAGAACCGGCTGCATACCCTCTATCGCCGCCGTCGCATGGCCATCGGCCTCAGCTGCTTGTCGCTCTTCTCGGCAGCACTCATCGGTGGCTGGCACTACTTCTACCGGGTCAACGAGGAGGCCGGTCGCAACGTGCTGACCAAGGCGCAGGCCTTTATGGCCACCAACGAGGTGGCCGATGAAGAGGCGTTTGGCGTGAGCCAGCTGCCGCGTCTCAACCTTATTCGCGAGGCGACCTTCTCCTTTGGCAACTACCGTGAGCGGATGCCGGTGGTGGCCGATCTTGGCCTCTATCAGGGGGACGAGATCGGCCCCTATGTGGAAGGCTCCTACCTGCAACTGCTGAGCCAGCGTTTCCTGCCGGCCCAGATGCAGGGGCTGCTGGAAGATCTCGACCGGGCGCCGGCGGGTAGCGAGGAGAAGCTCGCCATCCTGAGGGTGATGCGGATGCTGGATGACGCCTCCGGTCGCAACAAGGAGCTGGTGGCCCAGTACATGGCGAGCCGCTGGCAGAAGGCGTTCCCGGGGCAGGGGGCGTTGCAGGAGCAGTTGATGGGTCACCTCAACTACGCCCTCGATCATACCGACTGGCATGCCGCTCGCGCCGCCCGTGATCAGGCCGCCATTACCGCCTTTGCGCCCTTCAAGGAGCCGGTCTACGGCGCCCAGCGCGAACTGGGCAAACTGCCCATGTATCAGCGGGTCTACCAGAATCTGGTGGTGAAGGCGGGCGATGCGCTGCCGCCGGATCTCAACGTGCGTGACGAGGTGGGCCCCACCTTCGACACCGTGTTTACCCTGCGCAACGAGAGCGCCGGTCAGGTGCCACGCTTGCTGACCTGGCCCGGTTTCAGCGACTTCTTCCTCAAGCAGGACAAGGCGCTGCTCGACCTGACCGCCATGGATGCCTGGGTTCTTGGCCAGCGCAAGCTGAGTCAGTTGAGCGAGGCCGATCGCAAGGAGATCACCCGTCAGGTCAATGATCGTTATGTCACCGACTACGTCAACCAGTGGCAGAAACTGCTGACCAATCTGGATGTGCAGCCCCTGGAGAGCCCGGAGCAGGCACTCGATGTGCTTTCGGCCATCACCGGCAACGATCAGCCGTTCCAGCGGGTACTCGCCTCGCTGGATGACAACACCCGCATTCGCAAGATCTCCGATGTGGAGGGGGATCCAGGTCAGGCCATTACGGCACGGATCGGGCGTCCCTTCATGACGACCAACGCGGCGCTCAGCGGCCGTGGCGAACAGGGGCCGCTCATCTCCGAGGTGAACCAGAAGCTGGTTGATCTGCAGCACTATCTGGAGCTCATCGTCAACGCGACCGAGCCGGGTCAATCTGCCCTGAAGGCGGTGCAACTGCGCCTGACCAACAAGTACGCCGATCCCGTATTTGCCCTCGAGCAGTATGCCCGTGGTCTGCCCGAGCCGCTCAACCGCTGGGTTGGCCAGCTCTCCGAGCAGACATCCCGTCTGGTGATCGATTTGGCCATGTCCTCCCTCAATCAGGAGTGGCAGGAGAAGGTGCTGACCCCGTTCAACAGCCAGTTGGCGGATCGCTATCCGTTCAACCCGAGCTCTGCCAAGGATGTGCCGCTCTCCGAGATGGAGCGCTTCTTTGCCCCGGGCGGCACGCTGGACAGCTTCTATCAGGTCAACCTCAAGCCGATGGTAGAGGGCGGGTTGATGGAGGGTGAACTGAGCTCACCCATTCAGGCCGAGCTGGTCAAGCAGCTGGATCGCGCGGCGCGCATCCGCCAGATCTTCTTCAGCCCGCAAGGTAATCTCGAGGTGCAGTTTGCCCTCGAGCCCATCGAGCTGACCGCCAACAAGCGGCGCAGCGTGCTGAATCTGGATGGCCAGTTGCTGGAGTATGCCCACGGTCGTCGGACCAAGGTGCCGCTGGTGTGGCCCAACACCATGCGTGACGGAGCCGAGAGCAAGATCACGCTGGTGCCGGCAGCTCGCGAGCGCTCGCCGCGCAGTGAAGGCTTCGTCGGGCCCTGGGCCATGTTCCGCCTGATGGACAAGGGCGAGTTGACCCAGGTGAGTGACGCCACCTTCGATGTGCGCTTCCCAGTGGATCAGGGGGCCATGACCTATCGGGTCTATACCGACAGCGCCCAGAACCCCTTCACCGGCGGCCTGTTCAGCCAGTTCAGATTGCCCGAATCCCTCTATTGATTAGGTCGGGGGCACCCTGTGCCCCCTTCATCCGTTGGAAGCCGATATGTCACAGAATCAACAAGGCCAGCAGGCGCTCAAAGTGGGGCGTGACCCCAGAATGTTGCCGGAGTACGAAGCGCTGCGCGCCGAGATCAACAAGCTCAGTCACGCCTCACGTCCCGAAGTGGACTGGGCGCTGATCCACCATCTCGCCAGCCAAATTTTCGAAAAACATGGCGTCGATCTGCAGACCGCCATCTACTTCACCCTGGCCCGCTCCCGCCTTCAGGGACTGAGCGGTTTTACCGAAGGGTGCGAGTTTCTTGCCAACCTCATCGTCACCCAGTGGGATAGCTTCTGGCCGCCGGTGCATCAGGAGCGGGCCCGCATCGAGATGCTGGACTGGTTTATCGCCCGCATCAGCGACGTGATTCGCCAGTACCAGATCAGCCATGAGGATAAGCGACTGATCTACCGCTGCGAGCGGGCGCTGCAGCTTATCAGCGAAAAGCTGCACAACGCGGGTCTGAGCCGCATTCCCCGGGTTGAGAACCTGATCCACTTTATCGAGGGCTATACCCACCTCTTTGACGAGACCGAGATCGTCATCGTCTCCGACGAACCGGGTCTCAAGGAGGATATGCAGATCCCGCCGATGGTCTTCTTCAAATCGGATATGGACCACGAGCACGGAACGCCGATGGCATCGGTTGCCCCCGCTCTGCCGCAGGGCAGCATTCTGGTGGGACGGGAGAAGGGGCAGGTCAAGCCGACTGTGCTCAAGATCGAGCAGCATCGCAAACAGCGTCCGGCTTGGTTCTGGTTTGGCTGTGGCCTGCTCAGCTGCGCTCTGCCGGTAATGGGATGGCTGGGCTGGCAGCACCAGCAGCAGGAGAAGGTGATTGCGATGCAGCGCCTGCAACAGCCGGCCGCCGAGTTGCCGCGCGTGCTCAGCTATGACGATATCCGTCAGGCGCGCATCGTGCTGGGGGAGCAGGCGGTGCAAGGGATGGAGAGCGAGCTGGTGGCGCGCTATCAGGCCCAGCTGGATCGGCTGGAGCAGACCTCGCCGCTCTACTGGTATCGCTATGGCGAAGGGCTGCGCAACTCGTTGCAGATGCTCTATCCCGACTCGCTGGCGGTCAAGGCGCTGGACAAACAGTGGCAGAACGCGCTGGTGGGGCAGGGGAGCAATAACAACACCATTCCCACTTACCTTGATGCTCGTGCCGGTGTCGATGCGCTGATCGACCAGCTGCAGGAGCTGGAGCGCCAACGCAAGACGGTGACTATCTCCTATCTCAAGTCCCAGCTTTATGAGGTGCAGAAAAACCTGATGCAGGAGACGCCGTTCAGTCTGCGTCTGAGCGAGCTGGAGGCGAAGAAGGCTTCGCAGGAGCCCATCACCGCCGCCGAATTGAAGGGGCTGGAGAGCGATCTGAAAGCGCTCAATATCCGCCTTTATCAGCTGCAGCAGGGTGACCTTGGCAGCTGATAGTGTTGCCATGCGCAATATATTGCGCATAAAAAAGTGAAAATGACCAGAAAGGCAACCTTTTGTAGTCAGGTTGCCATTTCTGCGCAATACCTTGCAGCCCAATCGCTTGCCGTATCGGCCGTTGGTGTGTAATGCACTGATTTTATTTAAAAAATATTGAATCTTTGGAGTGGCACACTCTGTGCTGCCACGACGCAGCCTGTTTTGCCCCGTGCTTGCCGCTGCAGCCTGTTGCTGTTGTGTGAGGGGCGTGGGGATAGGGCGCAGACCCGTTATCCCCGCTCATATGGAGAATCACTATGTGCCCGACTATCGCACTGCTCGGTGACATTGGCACCGACCACGACGGTTTTCACCCCTCGCCGGTCAGCGCGGCCAGTCCTGATGTGTTCCTCGATGGCAAACCGGTAGCCCGTCAGGGCGATCCGCTGGAGCCTCATGACAAACCCAACAACCCGCCTCATCCCCGCGCCATTGCCGGTGGGGTCGGCTCGGTGCTGGTCAACGGCAAACCCATCGCTGTCACCGGTACTGCGGTTGATTGTGGTGGCGTCGTGATTGGATCCGGCAGCGGACAGGCAGGATAAGGAGCAGATCATGGCACAAAGCACCGGATTGCAATTTACCGTCAAGGTAGGGGCACTGCCCGAGAGCACCTTCGT
>NZ_CAWMDN010000135.1:0-5327 GCF_963866575.1 Aeromonas sp. L_1B5_3 | reverse complement strand
GGAGATGTGTATAAGAGACAGGTCTTATCTGCATCAACCTGCATATCAATGCACCTTTCCACGAGTTCGTGGCCGAATTTTTCCCGACGCCCCAGCAGGCGGCACGCCAGTCACCAGAGACCTTCGCCAACAGTGTTGAAGAGCTTGTTGCCCAGACCGTGGACAACACCATCGACGAGATCAACCGCGATCCCACTGTGGCCAACAATGCCAAAAACCGCTTTATCGTCACCCAATTGTTCGAGAAGGGTATTTTTGACATCAAGGACTCCATCAACATGGTGGCGGACAAACTCAATATTTCGAAACATACCGTTTATCTCTACATCCGACAGCGCAAGCAGGGTGAAGACGAAAACGAGTAACTCAATTCCATAAGGGGATAGATGAATGGCTAAAGAAGTGATTGCAACCGACAAGGCGCCTGCCGCCATTGGTCCTTATGTTCAGGCGACCAAGGTAGGCGAGATGATCTTCACCTCCGGGCAGATCCCGCTTGATCCTGCCACCATGGAGATCGTTGCCGGTGGCATCGAAGCTCAGGCCGAGCAGGTAATGAAGAACCTGATCGCCGTATTGCAGGCTGCCGGTGCCGATGCTGGCAAGGTAGTGAAAACCACCTGCTTCCTGAGCGATATGAACGACTTCGTAGCCTTCAATCAGGTCTATGCCCGTTACTTTGGTGATGCCGCCCCGGCCCGTTCCTGCGTGGAAGTGGCCCGTCTGCCCAAAGATGTGCTGGTCGAGGTTGAGGCTATCGCCCATCTCTGATCGGCAACTGCTAAAAAGCCCCTCATGGCAGGGGCTTTTTTGTTTTTGGCGTAAAATGGACAGGCATCAGTACAGGAGCCTTGTTATGAGTCTGAGTTTTGCCCTGCTGGTGACCGGGCCTGCCTATGGCACCCAGTCGGCCAGCACCGCCTACCGCTTTGCCCGCAGCCTGTTGGCTCAGGGTCATACCCTCTCTCATCTCTTTTTCTATCAGGATGGGGTCTGCAACGCCAACGGTCTGCATCTTCCCGCCACCGATGAGACTGACCTGGTGCGCCTGTGGCGAGAGTTGGCAGAGGAGCAGGGGATCCGTATCGATGTCTGTGTCGCTGCCGCCATGCGACGCGGGGTGGTCGATGAGCAGGAGGCCAAAGGGGCAGGGCAGGCCCATTTCAATCTGCAAGCGCCATTTTGTTTGAGCGGGCTTGGCCAGCTGGCCGAAGCTGCCCTGACCGCCGATCGGCTGGTTCAGTTCTAGGGAGTGACCGTGAGCAAGAAAATCGCATTTATCTGCAGTCGTGGCCCCCATGGCCACGCTGCCGGTCGGGAGGGGCTGGATGCCCTGCTGGCCGCCTCGGCCATGACCGATGAGCTGGCCCTCTTCCTGATTGGTGACGGCGTGCTGCAACTGCTTAAAGAACAGCAGCCACAGACCATCTTGCAGCGCCACTATGCGCCAACCTTCAAGATGCTCGAACTCTATGACATCGAGGAGGTGTACGTCTGCGCCGACTCGCTGGCCGAGCGCGGCGTGACGGTCGAGGATCTGCTGATCCCGGTCGAAATCCTGTCGCGGGCAGAGATGGCCATCCAGTGGTCACAATGCGCGACGCACATCAGCTTCTGAGGTCCCCATGTTGCATCTGATCTTGAATTCCCCTTTCCAGAGCCAGGCACTGGCTCTGGCACTCTCATACCTGCAATCTGGCGATGAACTGGTGTTGATGCAGGATGCCGTCATTGCGGCCTGTGCGCCCCAGTGGTGCGAACAGCTGGTCGGGATCCCGCTACACGTCATGACCGAGGATCTGCAGGCGCGTGGTTTGCGTCATCAAGTGGGCGATTTGCTGGATATAGCCGGTCTGGTCGAGCTGATTGCACAAAAAGGCTCCCCCAGAACCTGGGCTGGCTGATTTCCATATTTTTACGTTAATTCAAAGAATTATGGAAAATTCATGCGGATCCGATTTGCCCTTCCATGCCACAAACTGTATAAATCTTGACTCCCCAGACAACAGGGCATAAAATTTCGCGTCCCCGTATATGCGGGGAGGATTTTCCACACGTTTATGAAGTCATTATCAGGAGCCTTTTGATGGCAACTATTAACCAGTTGGTTCGCAAGCCACGCATCAAGCTCGTTGTGAAAAGCAACGTGCCGGCGCTGGAAGCGTGCCCTCAGAAGCGTGGCGTATGCACTCGTGTATATACCACCACCCCGAAGAAGCCTAACTCTGCACTGCGTAAAGTGTGCCGTGTACGTCTGACCAACGGCTTCGAAGTCACCTCCTACATCGGTGGTGAAGGTCACAACCTGCAAGAGCACTCTGTTGTTCTGATCCGTGGCGGTCGTGTAAAAGACTTGCCAGGTGTTCGTTATCACACCGTTCGTGGTGCGTTGGACTGTGCCGGTGTTAAAGACCGTAAGCAGGCTCGCTCCAAGTATGGCGTGAAGCGTCCTAAAGCTTAATGGTTCTCCGTTAAGTAAGGCCAAACGTTAATTCGTTTCTAGTTAGATAGCTTTCTAGTTTTGGGTAATCCCTGAAGTTACGGAGAATTTGAAATGCCAAGACGTCGTGTTGTTGGTCAGCGTAAAATCCTGCCAGATCCCAAGTTCGGATCAGAGCTGCTGGCTAAATTTGTCAACGTAGTAATGGTTGACGGTAAGAAATCTGTTGCAGAAGCCATTGTTTATGGCGCCCTGGACATCATTGCCACCAAATCTGGCAAAGAGCACCTGGCCGTATTCGAAGAAGCTCTGGATAACATTCGTCCGGCGGTCGAGGTTAAATCTCGTCGCGTCGGTGGTGCAACCTATCAGGTGCCGGTAGAAGTTCGTCCGGTACGTCGTAATGCTCTGGCAATGCGCTGGTTGGTTGATGCCGCTCGTAAACGTGGTGAAAAATCAATGGCTCAGCGTCTGGCTGGCGAGCTGCTGGATGCCGCTGACAATAAGGGTTCGTCTGTCAAGAAACGTGAAGACGTTCACCGTATGGCTGAAGCGAACAAAGCCTTCGCTCACTTCCGCTGGTAATCCGCTTGCGCAGGGTCTTTTGGCTCTGCGCACCTTTAATTATCTAGGGACAAGCGCCTTAGTAAGAGGATGACAATGGCTCGTACAACCCCCATTGAGCGTTATCGTAATATCGGTATCTCCGCTCACATTGACGCCGGTAAGACTACTACTACCGAGCGTGTACTGTTTTACACCGGTGTAAGTCACAAGATCGGTGAAGTTCACGATGGCGCTGCCACCATGGACTGGATGGAACAGGAACAAGAGCGTGGTATCACCATCACCTCCGCCGCGACCACCGCTTTCTGGTCCGGTATGGGTAAACAGTTCCAACCGCACCGTATCAACATCATCGATACCCCCGGCCACGTTGACTTTACTATCGAAGTAGAGCGTTCAATGCGTGTTCTGGACGGTGCCGTGATGGTGTACTGTGCCGTAGGTGGCGTACAGCCACAGTCTGAGACCGTATGGCGTCAGGCTAACAAGTACAAGGTTCCCCGTATCGCGTTCGTCAACAAGATGGACCGTACAGGTGCCAACTTCCTGCGTTGCGTTGAGCACATCCGCACTCGCCTGAAGGGCAATCCGGTTCCTCTGCAGCTGAACATCGGCTCTGAAGAGAACTTCAAAGGCGTAGTTGACCTGGTCAAGATGAAGGCCATCAACTGGAGCGAAGCTGATCAGGGCGTATCTTTCGACTACGAAGATGTGCCGGCCGAGCTGCTGGAACAGGCGCAAGAAATGCGCATGAATCTGGTTGAAGCCGCTGCTGAAGCGTCTGAAGACCTGATGGAAAAATACCTGGGCGGCGAAGAGCTGACCGAGGAAGAGATCAAGCAAGCTCTGCGTCAGCGCGTGCTGAACAACGAAATCATCCTGGTAACCTGTGGCTCCGCGTTCAAGAACAAGGGCGTACAGGCAATGCTGGATGCGGTTGTTGAGTACCTGCCTGCTCCGACCGATGTAGCTGCTATCGACGGCCTGAAGATGGATGGCGAGACCAAAGACGAGCGTCATGCTTCTGATGACGAGCCGTTCTCTGCTCTGGCGTTCAAGATTGCCACTGACCCGTTCGTTGGTAACCTGACCTTCTTCCGCGTCTACTCCGGTGTTGTTAACTCCGGTGACTCCGTGCTGAACTCCGTCAAGGACAAGCGCGAGCGTTTCGGCCGTATCGTTCAGATGCACGCCAACAAGCGTGAAGAGATCAAAGAAGTTCGTGCAGGTGACATCGCTGCTGCCATCGGTCTGAAAGACGTGACCACTGGTGACACTCTGTGTGACGAAAAAGCGCCGATCATCCTCGAGCGTATGGAATTCCCGGAGCCGGTAATTTCTATCGCTGTTGAGCCGAAAACCAAGGCCGACCAGGAGAAGATGGGCCTGGCGCTGGGCCGTCTGGCTCAGGAAGACCCGTCCTTCCGCGTATGGACTGACGAAGAGTCTGGCCAGACCATCATTGCCGGTATGGGTGAGCTGCACCTGGACATCATCGTTGACCGTATGCGTCGCGAGTTCAAGGTAGAAGCGAACGTAGGTAAGCCGCAGGTTGCCTACCGTGAAACCATCCGTACCGCCGTTAAAGACATCGAAGGCAAACATGCCAAGCAGTCTGGTGGTCGCGGTCAGTACGGTCACGTTGTGATCGACATGTACCCGCTGGAAGAAGGCAAGGGCTACGAGTTCGTCAACGACATCAAAGGCGGTGTCATTCCTGGCGAATTCATCCCGGGCGTTGACAAAGGCATCCAGGAACAGCTCAAAGCTGGTCCGCTGGCTGGCTATCCGGTTATGGACCTGGGTGTGCGTCTGCACTTCGGTTCCTACCACGATGTCGACTCTTCCGAACTGGCGTTCAAGATCGCTGCTTCCATGGCCTTCAAGGCTGGCTTCATGAAGGCCACTCCGGTTCTGCTGGAACCGATCATGAAAGTAGAAGTTGAAACTCCGGAAGATTACATGGGCGACGTTATCGGTGACCTGAACCGTCGTCGTGGCCTGATCGAAGGTATGGAAGATGGCCCGTCCGGCAAGATCGTACGCGCCATGGTGCCGTTGGCCGAGATGTTCGGTTATGCAACTGCACTGCGTTCCGCTACCCAAGGTCGTGCTTCCTACGCCATGGAATTCGCCAAGTATCACGATGCACCGACCAACGTTGCACAAGCCGTGATCGAAGAGCGCAAATCCAAGTAATTTAAGATTCCCCGCCTACGACGGTAGGCGGGTTTAACCTAGAAGGACTACGTCGTGTCTAAAGAAAAATTTGAGCGTAATAAACCGCACGTAAACGTCGGCACCATCGGCCACGTTGACC
>NZ_CAWMDN010000134.1:0-51251 GCF_963866575.1 Aeromonas sp. L_1B5_3 | reverse complement strand
ATGCGAGAGTAGGACACTGTCAGGCACCTATTTAGAAGAGGCCTCCCATTCGGGAGGCCTTTTTGCATTTCTGCGTTCCAAAAATCTGCCATGCCGCCGGCATTTTAGTAAAAGTGCTGGGCTATCAAGGGATTGCCCGTTACTCTTTAGCCGTTACCGATTAACACGTGATGCTGCCAGCGAGGTATTGATGGCTACGTTGAAGGAAATTGCACAGGAAGCGGGGGTTTCTCTCGCGACGGTATCCCGGGTACTGAACGAGGATCCCAGCCTGAGCGTCAAGGAAGAGACCAAGCAGCGGATCTTCGAGATTGCCGAACGGCTGGAGTACAAGACCAGCAGCGCCCGCAAGGGGGTACACAAGAGCAAGCTGCACTTTCTGGTGGTCTATGCCTATCCCCAGAGTACCGAGGTCAACGATCCCTACTATCTCGCTATCCGTTATGGCATCGAGACCCAGAGTGCCCGCCTCAATATCGAACTGACCCATCTCTACAACTGCGGTGAAGGGCGCGAACTGAGCGCCGTGGATGGCATTCTGGTGGTCGGTACCCTCACAGCCGAGCGTCTCGTCCAGCTCAGGGCTTGTTCCAGCCAGCTAGTGTTTGTCGACTGCCGTTCACAGGGAGAGTTCGATTCGGTCGATGTGGATCTCGCCCTGATCAGCCAGCAGGTAGTCGATTACTTCATCGCGCAGGGGCACCAGCGTATCGGTTATATCGGTGGCCAGGATGAGAATCCGGACCTGCGTGAACTGGCCTTCCGCGATTATGGCCAGCGGCTGGGGGTGGTGCTGGAGAGCGATCTCTATCGTGGGGACTTCTCCAGCGCTTCCGGCTACCAGTTGGCGAAGGAGATGCTGGCCGGCGACTGGCCCAAGGCGCTGTTCGTCGCCTCCGACTCCATCGCCATCGGTGTGCTGCGTGCCATCCACGAGAAGGGACTGGCGATTCCCCAGCAGATCGAGCTTATCAGCGTCAACGATATTCCGACCGCCAAGTTCACCTTCCCGCCGCTCTCAACGGTGCGGATCCACTCCGAGTTGATGGGCTCCCAGGGGGTCAATTTGCTGGTTGAGCGGCTGCGAGACGAGCGTGATATTCCACTCCGGGTGCTGGTACCGAGCAAGCTGACCCTGCGTGGCACCACTCGCTGATTTTAGTAAAATATTCTGCTTTTTAGTCGCGCCATCTTGCGGTGGTGCGACACCTCTCCCTAGCAAACCTCTTTCCCATATCATCCAACAACTTCATATCATATTGTTTTGTAGCTGATTTTATTGCTAATTAGCCAACTGTTATCAACATCCATGCCACTCCTCCATATCTTGCCCTCCTTTATCTCCCGCTTCTGATCTCGCTCACAAAACCATCTGTTCATTGTGATCAGGTTAAAACTTTACCAATGCAAAGCTGATATTTAGTAAATGTTTATCTAGAGTTTACCCAGTTAACGTTGCCTTGTTCCGGGAGGACATGTGAATAACTGGGAAAACGTCCAATTCGTTGGTGAAAACAGGCTGGCCCCGCGCGCCTACTTCTTCTCTTATGCCGACCACGCGCTGGCGGCCACCATGCAGCGCGAGCTGAGCCGCCGTTTTCTGAGCCTTGGCGGCCAGTGGCAGTTCCACTACTTCGACCACCCCCTGCAGGTGCCGGAGGCCTTCTATCACAGCCCCATGAGCGAGTGGGGCCAGATCACCGTGCCCAACATGTGGCAGATGGAAGGACATGGTCAGCTGCAGTACACCGACGAAGGTTTTCCCTTCCCCATCGACGTACCCTTCGTGCCGACCAACAACCCCACCGGCGCCTATCAGCGCAGCTTCATGCTGAGCCCAGCCTGGGACGGCGAGCAGGTGATCATCAAGTTTGACGGGGTGGAGACCTACTTCGAGGTCTATGTGAACGGCCAGTATGTCGGCTTCAGCAAGGGGAGCCGTCTCACCGCCGAGTTCGATATCAGTGCCTACGCCAAGGTTGGCGAGAACCTGCTGTCGGTACGGGTGATGCAGTGGGCTGACTCCACCTATATCGAAGATCAGGACATGTGGTGGATGGCGGGGATCTTCCGCGACGTCTATCTGGTGGGCAAACCGGCCGCCCATGTGCAGGACTTCTTCATCCGCACCGCGCTGGCCGATGACAATCAAAGCGCCACCCTGAGCTGCGATATCCAGCTGGAAAATCTGGGGGCGGCTGCCCGTGATCACCGTCTGGTCTGGTCGCTGCAGGATCAGGGCAGCGAGATCGCCAGTGGCTCGCTCGACCATCTCGCCATCGACGGCAAGTGTGATTGCCACTTCACGCTGGATCTGGCCCACCCCCATCTATGGAGTGCCGAAGATCCTTACCTCTATCAGCTGCAACTCTCCCTCTACAACGGTCAGGGCGAGCTGCTGGAAGTGATCCCGCAGCGGGTCGGGGTGCGTGAAATCAAGGTCAAGGATGGCCTCTTCTACGTCAACGGCCACTACCTCAAGCTGCACGGGGTGAACCGCCACGACAACGACCATCTCAAGAGCCGCGCGGTCGGCATGGATCGTGTTGAACGCGATATCGTGCTGATGAAGCAGCACAACCTCAACTCGGTGCGCACCGCCCACTACCCGAACGACCCGCGCTTCTATGAGCTGTGCGACCAGTACGGCCTGTTCGTGATGGCGGAGACCGACGTGGAGACCCACGGTTTTGCCAACGTCGGCGATCTCAGCCGCATCACCGACGACCCCTTCTGGGAGCCGGTGTTCGTGGATCGCATCGAGCGCCACGTGCACGCCCAGAAGAACCACCCCTCCATCATCATCTGGTCGCTCGGCAACGAGTCCGGCTACGGCTGCAACATCAGAGCCATGTACCAGCGCTGCAAGGCGATCGACTCGACCCGGCTGGTGCACTACGAAGAGGATCGCGATGCCGAGGTGGTGGATGTGGTGAGTACCATGTACTCCCGCGTCTCCCAGATGAACTGCTTCGGCGAGTTCCCGATGGCGAAGCCGCGCATCCTCTGCGAATACGCCCACGCCATGGGCAACGGCCCGGGTGGCCTCAGCGAATACCAGCAGGTGTTCGACCGCCATCCCCACATTCAGGGTCACTACATCTGGGAGTGGTGCGATCACGGCATTCTGGATCAGGACGAGCAGGGCCGCCCCGTTTACAAGTACGGTGGCGACTACGGCGACTACCCCAACAACTACAACTTCTGCATGGATGGCCTCATCTATCCGGATCAGACTCCAGGGCCGGGCCTGCGCGAATACAAGCAGGTGGTCTGCCCGGTCAAGGTGCGGGCGCTGGATCTGGCGAGCGGCAAGCTGGCGGTGGAAAACCGCTACTGGTTTTCCACTCTCGACGATATCCGCCTGTTGGTCGAGGTGAAAGCCGAGGGCGAACTGCTGGCCAGCCAGCAAATCCGGTTGGAAGGGATTGCCCCCGGTGCCACCACAGAGTTGCAACTCGAACTGCCATCCCTCGATGGGCGGGAAACCTTCGTCCAGCTGCGGGTCATCAAGGCCACCGCCACCCGCTACAGCGCGGCGGAGCACGAGCTGGGCCAGTACCAGTTCCAACTGAAGGCATCGACTCGCCAGCTGCAGCCCTTTGCCAATCCCAACGCTACTCCGTTGCATATCGCCGACGAGCGCCTCGCGCTGACCCTGAGCGGCAGCGGCTTTGCCCTGCGCTTCTCGCGCCTCGACGGCAAGCTGGTGAGCTGGCAGCAGGATGGCAATGAGCTCATCGAGCGGGCGCCACGCCTCACCTTCTTCAAGCCGATGATCGACAACCACAAGCAGGAGTACGAGAGCCTGTGGCACCCGAACCACCTGCAGATCATGCAGGAGCACTTCCGCACCTTAAGCTGGCGCCAGCTGGGTGAGGCGGTCGAGGTAACGGTCGAGAGCCTGATCGCGCCGCCGGTGTTCGACTTCGGCATGCGCTGCCGCTACGTCTACACCCTGAGCCCGAACGGTCAGCTGCACGTGGTACTGTCCGGCCAGCCCTACGGCGGTTATGACGACATCATTCCCAAGATCGGCTTCGAGCTGGGCATTCGTCAGGATCTCGACCGGGTGCACTACTACGGCATGGGGCCGGGCGAAAACTATCAGGACAGTCGCCAGAGCAACTGGATCGACAGCTTCCAGAACACAGTCAGCGAGATGTGGGAGCACTACCCCTTCCCGCAGGATAACGGCAACCGCCAGCAGGTGCGCTGGGCGACCCTGACCAACCGCCACGGCGCCGGTCTCTACGTGCGACCCGATGCCCCCATCAACCTGAGCGTCTGGCCCTACAGCTGGGAGCATATCCACGCGGCGCAGCACATCAACGAGCTGGAACCGAGCGGTTATCTCACCCTCAATCTGGATCACAAGGTACTGGGGCTCGGCTCCAACTCCTGGGGCTCCGAGGTGCTGGACTCCTGGCGGGTGTGCTTCGAGCCATTCAGCTTCGGCCTGACCCTGCTGCCCATCGCCCGTGGCAACCTCAATCCGGCTGCGCTGGCCGGGCTCGATCTCACCATCAACGGCGGGAGGAACCTCGCATGATCACCCTGGACAACCTGACCCTGTTCAAAAACATCTACCGGGAGGGCAAGAAGTGGGGCCGCTGCGTGGAGGCCATCAACAACCTGCCGAACCTCAAGCCCGGCATCTGCCACTCCATCGGTGACTCCCTCACCTACCGCTTGCAGGAGGGGGCCAGCCCGGCCACCTCGTTGTTCGAGGGGCAGCGCCGCTACTTCGACGTTCACTACTACCTGGAAGGGGAAGAGACGGTGGAGTGGGCTGCCAAGAGCGAGCTGGCGGTCGAGCAGGCCTATGACGATACCACCGACCGCGAGTGGCTGGCCGGTGAGGTGCGTGAGCGCCAGCAGGTGGGCAACGGGCAGGTGGTGATCTTCGAGAACGACGAGGCCTACCGCTTCGTCGGCGACGGGCCGGTGCGCAAGGTGATCATCAAGGTCACCGTCGAAGGCGGCTACTTCAAAAACAAATAACAAGCCGCCGGTTCTGCACTGACAAAAGCCGGAAGGGCGGGGCTCACCCTACAACCCATGCCCCGCTCTTTCGCTAGATAACTACAGGTCTGGAGATGCACCATGTCTGATTCCAAACGGAATACGATAGGCAAGTTTGGTCTGCTGTCGCTCACCTTCGCGGCGGTATTCAGCTTCAACAACGTCATCAACAATAACATCGAGATCGGTCTGGCCTCGGCCCCGATGTTCTTTCTGGCCACCATTTTCTACTTCATTCCGTTCTGCCTGATCATTGCGGAATTTGTGTCACTGAATAAGAACTCCGAAGCGGGGGTTTACGCCTGGGTGAAGAGCTCCCTCGGCGGGCGCTGGGCCTTTATCTCCGCCTACACCTACTGGTTCGTGAACCTCTTCTTCTTCACCTCGCTGCTGCCGCGGGTCATCGCCTACGCCTCCTATGCCTTCCTCGGCTATGAGTACATTCTCACCCCGGTGGCGACCACGGCATTGAGCATGGTGCTGTTTGCCTTTGCCACTTACGTCTCCACCAACGGCGCCAAGATGCTGGGCCCCATCACCTCGGTGACCTCGTCCCTGATGCTGCTGCTGACCCTCTCCTACATCCTGCTGGCAGGTGCGGCACTGGTGGGCGGCGTGCAGCCGGCAGACCCCATCACGGTAGAGGCCATGATCCCCGATTTCAGCTGGGCCTTCCTGGGTATTACTACCTGGATCTTTATGGCGGCCGGTGGCGCCGAGTCGGTGGCGGTCTACGTCAATGACGTGAAAGGGGGCTCCAAGTCATTCGTGAAGGTGATCATCATCGCCGGGATCTTTATCGGGGTGCTCTACTCCATTGCATCGCTGTTGATCAACGTGTTCGTCCACAGCGACACCCTGAAATATACCGGCGGCTCGGTGCAGGTGTTTGAAGGGCTGGCAGCTTACTTCGGCCTGCCGGAGATCCTGATGAACCGCTTCGTCGGGCTGGTCTCCTTCACCGCCATGTTCGGCTCCCTGCTGATGTGGACCGCGACCCCGGTGAAGATCTTCTTCTCCGAAATCCCGGCCGGTATCTTCGGCAAGAAGACGGTCGAGCTGAACGAGAACGGCGTGCCCGCTCGGGCAGCCTGGATCCAGTACCTCATCGTGCTGCCGCTGATGGTGATCCCGACTCTGGGCTCCAACACAGCGCAGGATCTGATGAACACCGTCATCAACATGACCGCTGCCGCCTCCATGCTGCCGCCGCTGTTCATCATGCTGGCCTACCTCAATCTGCGGCTGAAGCTCGATCACCTGCCGCGGGATTTCAGGATGGGTTCGCGCACCACCGGCATCGCCGTGGTCTCGGTGCTGATCGCCATCTTCTCGGTGGGCTTCCTCGCCTCCACCTTCCCGACCGGCGCCGACATCATGACCATCATCTTCTACAACGTCGGCGGGATCGTGATTTTCCTCGGCTTCGCCTGGTGGAAATACAACAGATACGAGGCGTCCCTCAGTGCCGAAGCTCGTGCCAAAGAGGCCCAGCCGACAGCGCAGGTTGCCATGCAGACGCCATAGCCACTGCATTGAATCCCAATCAAACCGGGTGGCCGTTGGCCACCCGCAAACCGTTGAACCAGAAAAGGAAAAGAGCATGAGCGAGACGATCGAGTTTGCCGAATTCAAGCGGGTCGAGATGAAGGTGGGCAAGGTGCTGGAGGTGGTGCGTCACCCCGGGGCCGACAAACTCTACATCGTCCAGATCGACGTGGGGGGCGAACGGCCGCTGCAGACCGTCACCAGTCTGGTGCCTTACTACAGCGAAGAGGAGCTGATGGGTAGCGAGGTGGTGGTGCTGACCAACCTCAAGCCCACCAGGATGCGCGGTGAGCGTTCCGAGTGCATGTTGCTCTGCGCCGAGACCCCGGACGAGAGCCAGAGCGTGCTGTTGCAGCCGCGGGTGCCGATGGCGCCGGGCACTCCGATCGTCTGACGGGTATTGCGAGCCGGTGCGGTGAGATTGCACCGGTTCAGCAACGAGGCCGTCCACGCGGCCCGATCATAACAAGAGAGTAAAGCGCGGGGCCGACAGACCCTTGCCAAACACATCACAGAGTCACAGCGTTACCCGCAGGGAGCGCAAGTCCACTGGAGGACACCATGTCTGAATCCGTACGCGGCACCATAGGCAAGTTTGCCCTGTTGTCGATGACCTTTGCCGCCGTGTTCAACGTGCGCAACATCGTCAACAACAACATCGAGCTGGGGCTCAGCTCCGCCCCCATCTTCCTGCTGGCGACCATCGTCTACTTCATTCCGTTCGTCTTCATCATCGCCGAGTTCGTCTCGGCCAATAAAAACTCCGAGTCGGGGATGTACGACTGGCTGAAAAAACCGCTCGGCACCCGGATGGCCTATCTGGGCTCGTTTCTCTACTGGTTCGTGAACCTGTTCTGGTTCGTCTCCCTGCTGCCCAACGTCATCGCCTACGCCTCCTACGCCATGCTGGGCTATGAGTACAGCTTCTCGCCCATGGTTACCTCGATCATCTCCATCGTGCTGTTTGCGGCGGCGACTCACATCTCCACCAAGGGGGCGAGCTGGCTTGGCAAGATTGCCGAGATCGTGGCCTACGGGGTGTTTGCCCTATTCGCCATCTATGTGCTGGGTGCCCTGATGGCTCTGAGTGGCGATCATGTGCCGGCCCAGCCCATCACGCTGGAGGCAATGACTCCCACCGTCAACTGGGCGACCCTCGGCATCATGTGCTGGATCTTCCAGGCGGCGGGTGGTGCCGAGACCGCAGCGGCCTACCTCAACGATGTGAAGGGCGGCCAGAA
Organism: Aeromonas sp. L_1B5_3; assembly: GCF_963866575.1. NCBI lineage: Bacteria > Pseudomonadati > Pseudomonadota > Gammaproteobacteria > Aeromonadales > Aeromonadaceae > Aeromonas > Aeromonas sp. L_1B5_3. The sequence goes on along the minus strand of NZ_CAWMDN010000134.1, from coordinate 43,437 downwards.
GTCCTTCATCAAGGTGATCATCAGTGCCGGCATCGTCATCGGTGCCATGTATGCGGTCGGTTCCCTGTTGGTGAACGTGTTCGTGCCGCGCGAGAGCCTCACCTATGCCGGCGGCATGGTGGAGATCTTCACCGGCATGGCGCAGTACTTCGGGCTCTCCGAGGCGCTGGTGGGCCGCTTCGTCGGCGTGGTGCTGTTTATCGCCATGTTCGGCTCCATGATGATGTGGACCTCGGCGCCGGTGAAGATCCACTTCTCCGAGATCCCGCAGGGGGTTTACGGCGAGAAGACCACCCAGCTCAACGAGCACGGCGTGCCGGTGCGCGCCGCCTGGTGGCAGTTTGTCTTCGTGTTTGCGATGCTGGTGGTCAACGGTTTCGGCTCCGAGTCGGTGCAGCAGATGATGAACACCGCCATCAACCTCACCGCCGGCACCGCCATGTTGCCGCCGATCTTCATCATGGTGGCCTACTTCGTGTTCCGCTGGAAACATGACGACACCCCCCGCGACTTCCGCATGGGGTCACGCAAGTTCGGGATGGGCGTGGTGTCGGTGCTGATCGCCATCTTCGTGGTGAGCATGAGCGCCTCCGCCTTCCCGGCCGGGGTGGATCTGGTGCGCGCCTTCTTCATCAACGTCTTTATGACCGCGGTCTTCTCGGCGCTGGCCTACTGGTGGATCTCCCGCTTCGAGAAGCGGCAGGCCCGCAAGCTCGGTGGCAATGAGAAGAAAGGCGGCAGCGGCAAGCTGGCCAGCCAGCGCTGATCGGCTGGGTGAAAAAGCGGAACGGGCGGCCTTGGTCGCCCGTTTTTTTATCCATTTTTAGCCGTTTGGGAGCTGTCAGGGCCGGTTTATCGTCAACTTTTGCTACTCGATATAGCGAAGGCGTTAAGCATTGATGAACAATTATTCGCCGCTCAACTTTGCGCCTCTCCGTTATCGGGGTAAGCTGGAGGTTCGTTTTAGCGGGAGGTGCCAGACATCTCCCGCTCTGTTTCTTGTCCTCCCCAATCCTGACTGTCGCCATGGCTGCAGGATGCCCTTCTGATGGAGACCTTTCGTGCGTCTGGATCCCTTTACTGTTGTGCTGATTGCGGTGGTCACCCTGGCCTCCCTCTTTCCCTGCGAGGGGCAGGTGGCTGTCTGGTTCGGTCTGCTGACCAAGCTGGCGGTGGCGCTCCTGTTCTTCATGCATGGCGCCAAGCTGTCGCGCCAGAACCTGCTGGCGGGCCTCGGCCACTGGCGGCTCCATCTGGTAGTGATGCTCAGCACCTTCGTGCTGTTTCCGCTGCTGGGGCTGCTGCTCACCCCGCTGGTACCGGGCTGGCTGAGCCCGGCCATCTACCTCGGCTTCCTCTATCTCTGCGCTCTGCCTGCCACCGTGCAGTCGGCCATCGCCTTCACCTCGATGGCGGGGGGCAATGTGTCGGCTGCGGTGTGCAGCGCCTCGGCCTCCAGCATCCTCGGCATCTTCCTCTCGCCGGTGCTGGTGGGGATGATGATCCACGTACAGGGGCAGGGGATCGACACCTGGCACTCCATCCAGTCCATCATGGTGCAGCTGATGCTGCCGTTCGTGGTGGGCCACCTGTCACGCCCGCTCATTGGGCGCTGGGTCGACAGCCATCGGCCGCTCATCGGCAAGCTGGATCAGAGCTCCATTCTGCTGGTGGTCTACGTCGCCTTCAGCGAGGCGGTGGTGCAGGGGATTTGGCATCAAGTAGGCTGGTACGATCTGGCCAGTATCGTGTTGCTGAGCTGCGTATTGCTGGTGCTGGTGCTCTGCTGGAACGTCTGGATCAGCCGTCGCCTCGGCTTCGACAAGGCGGACGAGATCACCATCGTCTTCTGCGGCTCCAAGAAGAGTCTGGCCAACGGGGTGCCGATGGCCAACGTCATGTTCCCGGCCGCCAGCGTCGGGGTGATGGTGCTGCCGCTGATGATCTTCCACCAGATCCAGCTGATGGTCTGCGCCGTGCTGGCGCGCCGCTATCACGAGCAGGGGCATTGATACTCGCGCCGTTTTTATTGCCATAACAAGAGGGAGGCCCGTTGGCCTCCCTCTTCTCATCTGCATGTCGACCGGCGTGCTAGCGTTTGCGCCAGACGGTCAGCTGCGCCACCGTGTGCTGGTACTTGCGGGCGGTCTCGCGGATGACGAAAGGCACATCCCGGGGCGGGTAGTGCTCCTCGAACTCCGCCGCCAGCAGCCGTTGCAGCGCCTGATAGGTGGTGAGCGCCTCGCCGTTTTCGCGAATGCCGCCGAGCCAGTTGGCGGGCGGGGTATATTCAGCCAGCCAGGTATAGGGGCTGGTGAGCACCAGCAGGCCACCGCAGCGCAGCCGCGGGGCGATATCCCGCAGGAAGCGGGCGGGCTCCCGCAGCCGGTCGATGAGGTTGGAGGCGAGCACCAGATCGTAGTGGTCATATTTGGGCTTGAGGTTGCAGGCATCCCCCTGACTGAAGTGGATGCGCTCCGCCTGACTCACCCCCAGCCCGTGGCTCGACAGGCGCGCCTCGCAATACTCCACCAGTTCACCCTCCAGCGGAATGGCGTAGCGGAAGCTGTCCTGACTGGCGAGGGCCAGCGCCACATCGATGAAGCGGGCCGAGTAGTCCACCCCGTCCACATGCTGGAAGTGGCGGGCCAGTTCGAAGCTGGCGCGGCCGGTGGCACAGCCGATATCCAGTGCCCGCTGGTGGTTGCTGCAGAGCTCGCCAGCAAGATCAGCAAGCGTCTTGGCGTAGTTGGCTACCCCGAAGTGGCTCGGGCCGTACTGGAAGTCGAGGTACTGAGCGACCAGCGTGTCGGTTTCATAGGGATTCACGATAACGGGTTCCTGATAACGGGAGACCAGATAGCGGAAACCCGCATGCTGGAAGAAGTGACGCCGGAAGGCGTAACGGGATGATTTGAGCGCTTCGTTACCCGTGCTGATCCAGCTGCCGCCCTTGATCAGGGTGTGCTTGCCATCAAAGGTGGGGGTGGAGAAGTCGTCGTAGAGCGGGTGGATTTTAAAGCCGTCGAAGCCATCGATGGCGGTGCTGGTCCACTGCCAGACATTGCCCACCAAATCGAAGAACTCCCCTTGCGGGCAGGCATCCACCGGGCAGGAGGAGGCGAAACGGGCCAGATTGATATTGCCGGGTGCCTCCGTCCAGTCCGGCTGATCGCCGGGTAGCTGTTCGCGCAGCAGCTGCCACTCCGCCTCGCTCGGCAGCTGGATGGGGAGCCCGGTCCGGGCCGCCTTCCAGCGGCAGAAGGCAGCCGCCTCCAGCTGATTCACCTCGACCGGCCAGTCCCATGGCATGGCGACCTGCTCGGTCATCAGCCGCAGCTGCAACTGCCCGGGTTCGGCGGGGTCACCCACCCAGAAGGTGGGCATCTTCGCCTTGGCGTACTGGCACCAGCCCCACCCCTCCTCATCCCACCACTGTTGCTGGCCATAGCCGCCCGCCTGCACGAAATCGAAAAATTCTGCATTGCTCACCAGCATGCGGCTGGCCTGAAACGGGGCCAGCTCGATATGGCGCTCGCCATATTCGTTGTCCCAGCCGTAGGTGGCGTCCCGCTTGCCAAGGCGCACCTTGCCGCCGGCCACCGGCAGCAGGCTGTTGGCGGGCACCTGAGCAATGTGGTGGCGGGCTTCGGTGCAGGCGGGCCAATGAGGCTGCGGCCGCACCCAGGCGAGTGGCAACTGGCGGATGAGCACGCTGGAGGTCTCGAGGTGGATGCGCTCGTGCTCTATCCCCATCAGGATCACCCAGGCCGGGCTCTGCCAGTCGATGGGCAGGGTGAGCGGCATCTGCCGGATGAAGTCGCACACCAGTGTACGGACTTTGGCCCGATAGCTGCGCAGCTCGGTAACCTTGGGCCAGTCGTAGTGGGTCTCGTCCAGATCGTCCCAGCTCATCTCGTCCACCCCGATGGCGACCATGGCCTCGATGCGGGCATCCAGCCGCTGGTCGATCAGGCGTGCCGCCAGCAGCTTGTTGATAAAGAAGGCGGCGGTGTGGCCGTAGTAGAAGATGAGCGGGTGGCGCAGCGGGATCGCCTTGTTGAACCAGGCCCGCTCATCGGCCAGACAGTCAAACAGTGAGTCGTAGAGATCGAAGGTCTGGCAGAAGTAGGCGAGCAGTTCGCGCCGTTTCTGCTCGGGATCGCTGCCGGTCAGCAACGGGGTGCGAGTCGGCTCCGGCAGACCGGTGGCAGTGGAATAGAGAGGGCTTGCTTGGGTCACGCTCTGACTCCTTGTTGGCAGTAAAGACTGACAAGACAGTGGTAATGACATTACCGCAATGGAGAGCTTGGTACGCACGAAGTACCACTATTGGCTCAACAGACCGGCAGGGCAATCCAAAACTTCCACGGCTTGTCAGCGTAGCGACCTCGCGAACGGCTTGTCAGCCAGCTCTCCACCTGCCTGTTAGGGGATGGTCAGATTCGCCAAATGGTGGTCTAAATGGCTCTTTTTAATGCGTGCCACTTCTTACTGTTGATTTCATTTTTATTGAAAATCATATAGTTAGCTTCTGGCATGGCCATTGCTATCTGTGGTTTCATACGGCCTCTATTTTTGTGGTTTCGAACAGGGCCTGTCAGGTGGCTTATCAATAAATAAAAAGGAGAACAGTTATGCGGTGGATGATTGGCGTCTTGGTGGCGTTGGTGATGGGAGGTTGCAACGTCTTTGCCGACACCGAGATCAAGGGGGAAGGTGTCCCGGTCGAGCGCCAGCAGGCACTGGGCGAGCGGGTGACCCGGGTGCTGGCGGGAACTCCAGCTACCCTCCATTTGGTGGCGGGGGAGCAGCGCGGCATCCTGATCAAGGGGCAGGCAAATCTCTTGCCGTATCTGGAGCTGACCGAGCGCGGCAGCAAGCTGGAGATCGAGGTGAAGGATGGTTACCGACTGCGGCCTACCGAACCGCTGGAGATCACCATCACCCTGCCAGAGCTCAGTGAAATGGCGCTGGCAGGTACCGGCAACGGCGATCTGAGTGGCTTCAAGGGTGAGGCGCTGGAGCTGTCAGTGGCGGGAACCGGTGGTATCGTTGCCAGCCAGCTGGAGGTACAGCGATTGAAAGGCAATATCGCTGGTGCAGGTAGCCTGGATCTGGGGAGCGGCTCTGCCACTAGCATCGAGCTGAACATTGCCGGTGCTGGCGATGTGCTGGGCAGCGAAATGCGTGGCAACGAGGTCGAGGTCAATATCGCCGGCAGCGGTGATGTGGAGGTGCGGGCCCAGAAAACGCTCAAGATCGGCATCGCAGGCACTGGCAACATCACCTACTGGGGTGACCCCGAGGTGGAGCAGCAGATCGTGGGCTCCGGCGGGGTGACCCGCGCCGGCAGCTGATATCAACCGATCACCACAACTGAAACAGGCCCGCAACGGGCCTGTTTTGTTTTTTCCAACATGGCGCGACCTCCCGTGCCATTTGTGCAAATCCTGCATAAGTGATGTTCCGGCCCGCCGGTTTTTCAATACATCCCGCTCCCTAATAATGCGCCTCATCCGCTACGGCGAACTTATCAACTACTGAGGCGTCACTGATGACAACATCATTACCTTTTGCAAATGCCGTGCTCGATGATCAGGCTCTGGTCAGCGGGCTCAAATCCATCCACCCGACCTGGGGCGACATGACGGTCCGCGTGGCTGGTGAAGCCTGGGGCATGCCGCTGCTCGACCAGAAGAGCAAGGCGCTCATCACCATCGCCATCGACCAGATGGCCCTCAACGTCAGCGGTGAAGGCAACCCCTTCGCAGCTCATGTCGATATGGCACTCAAACAGGGGGCGACCTGGCAGGAGCTTGAAGAGCTGATCGTCTTTGCATCCGTCTATACCGGCTTCAACAAGGGGGCGACCACCATGGGGGCGCTCAACAAATTGCGCCACGAGCGGGGGGATATCTGATGGCCATTCCAGGACTGAAAAAGCCCGATCATATCGGCTTTACCGTGCCCAATCTGGCAGAGGCGATCGCCTTCTTTCGCGACCACTTCGATTTCGAGCTGGCCTATGAGTTCGGGCCCTTTGTGGCGAGTGACAACTGGATGGCGGAGCACCTCAACGTGAATGCCCGCGCCGAGATCACCCGCATTGCGGTGATGAATGCCAAAGGGATCAATCTGGAGATCTTCGAGTACGCCAGCAATATCGAGCGCAACCTCAAGGCTCCCAACAACGCCGATATCGGTGGCCACCATCTCGCCTTCTATGTGGATGACATGGCGGCGGCGGTGGCTTACCTGAAGGAGCAGGGGATCGCCGTGCTGGGCGAGCCGACCTGCATGACGGAGGGGCCGACAGCAGGGGAGTCCTGGATCTATTTTCTTGCGCCATGGGGCATGCAGCTGGAGCTGGTCTCCTATCCGCAGGGCAAGGCCTATAGCGGTCAATCACCCGTCGCCCTGTTTGATCCACGATGAACGCGCTCCCGGTTTTGCTAATCGTGATGGCCGGCATGGGCCTCTCCTTCGAAGCGGGCCTGCTGGGTCCGCTTGGTGAACAGGTGGGCCATCTGTGGGCCACCCTGAGCATCTTCGGCGTGGGGGCTGCACTGCTCTGGCTGATCCGTTTCTTCACGGTGCGGGGGCCATCCACAGGGTGGCATGGGGTGCCGAAATGGCAGCTGATCGGTGGCTTGCTCGGCCCCGTCTATGTGGTGGCGCTCACTCTCTCGACCCCCATGCTGGGGGTTGCGATGACGATGATCTGCGTCCTGCTGGGGCAGGTGACCAAGAGCTTTGCCATCGACTACTTCGGCTGGTTTGGCATGCCGAAACGGGCAACCCGTCCTCTGCGGCTGGTGGCACTTGGCTGCATCGCGCTGGCGCTGCTGTTTACCTATCTGGGAGCAAACTGATGATGCTGATTATCGTGTTGGCCATCGTCTCCGGCATGGCGCTCAGCGCCCAGGCGGCGATCAATGGTCAGTTGGGATCGCGGGTTGGAGTGGTGCAGAGTTCGCTGCTCACCTTCACCATGGGCACTGTGGTGACCGCCCTGCTGATCTTCTTCTTTGAGCCGCCCTATCAGGCGACCCTGCTCAGCGTGCCGAAGTGGCAGCTGGCCGGTGCCCTGTTCGGCATTGTCTACATGGTGGTGATGGTTGCGGCCATTCCACGGGTAGGGGTCGCCATCGCCACTGTGGCCACCATTCTGGGCCAGATGGTGATGAGTCTGGTGATCGATACCATGGGTTGGCTGGGCAATGCCCCCATCCCCCTCAACTACTGGCGCCTTGCCGCCATGATGGCGGTTGCTGCGGCGCTGCTCTGCATCTATCTGGCGAACCGACAACAGGAACAAGTAAATGAGTGAACAGGCAACAACCCTGATGGTCTTTTTCAATCTCAAACCGGGGACAAACGAGGCGGATTATCTGGCGTGGGCACGGGAGGTCGATCTGCCCACCGTGAACCGGCTCAACAGCGTCACCTCGTTCGAGGTGTTCAAGGGGCTGAAGATGCTGGGGCAGCAGAGTGCCTCGCCGTGGGACTACTTCGAAGTGATTCGTATCGAGTCGGAGACGCAATTTCTGCAGGAGATCCAGAGTTCGCAGATGCAGCAGGTGATCCGGCAGTTTGAGGCCTTTGCCGCAGATGCCCACTTTATCTGCACCCGGGACATCACAACGCTGTAGCTGGCTCGCCAGTGGTGAAAGGAATGCCACTCTTGCCACTGGCTTGGCTGCCACAACATCAGAGGCTTTATGAAAAAACAGCTTGGCGAATACCTGCACGTGCTGGCCATCATCTTTCCGCTGACGCTGCTGATCCCGCGCTGGATGGCGCCGCTGCTGGCGAGATGGCAGCTCGACCCCGCCGCACCAGTCGGGGTGTTGCTCATCGACAGTGTGATCGTGGCCTGCGCCGTCTTTGTCTTGCTGCCGGCGCTGCACAAGCTGACCGGCAGGCTGTCTGGCTAAACCTGTCTGGCATCCCAGTAGCAGGGAGAGCCATATTTTCCCGCCAGAAAATCGATCACCACCCTCACTTTGGCGGCGAGCTGGTCGGTCTCCAGATAGAGCGCGCTGATCACCTGCTGCTCCACGCTGGTGGAGACGGTGAACCGGGTCATGATCGGTTTGAGCCGCCCGGTTTTCAGCTCCTCGCCGATGAGCCAGGTGGGGAACACTACAATCCCGGCACCCGCTACAGCGCCGGCAACCAAGGTATCGGCATTGTTGCTGTAGAGGGTGCCGCTCACCTCATAGGGTTGCAGCTGCTCCTGGCCGATGAACCAGCGTTGCAGGCCATTGCTCCCCTTGAAGACCAGACAGTTGTGCTGCACCAGCTCATCCGGACTGGCCGGTTCGCCATGGCGATTGAGGTAGTCCGGGCTGGCCGCCATCACGTAGTGCTGCTGGCCAAACTGTTTCATCCGCAGGGAGGAGTCTTGCGAGATCCCGATGCGGATCAGCAGGTCGATCGACTCGGCCGCCGGATCGACATAGTGATCCGTCTGCTGCAACTCGACCTTGAGCAGGGGGTAGCGCTCCAGCAGCTCGGTCAGATAGGGGGCAATGTGCAGCCGGCCAAAGGCGACCGGAGCGCTGATCCGGATGGTGCCTCTCGGGGTGTCCGCCCGCTGCTCGATCTGGCCGACTACCCGCTCATACTGCTGGAGGATCTCGGCGCACTGTTTGGCAAAGGCGACCCCCTCCTCGGTGAGGGAGATGGAGCGAGTATGGCGGTGCAGCAGCTTGGAACCCACCTTCTCCTCCAGCTGCGCCATCTTGCGCGAGACGGACGAAGGGGTCATATCCTGCCGACGCGCCACATCTGAAAAACTGCCAAACCGGGTGGTCATCAGAAACAGCTTCATCTCCAACAACGAAACGTCGTAGTTCACGGGATACCTCCTCCATCGCAATCCTCAAGGGTAATCGGCCGACCTTGGCCAAGGCAAGCCGGTATCATGCGGAGGCTGCTGCCACTGATGCTCTGCTCTGGCATGCCGTTACCACGAGCAGCAAGGCTGATCTCGTCCGATCACCACAACCCCAACTGAAACAGGCCCGCAACGGGCCTGTTTTGATCAGAGGTGGCGGGCGTGAAAGCGCAGGTGCGCCTCGATAAAGCTCGCGACGAAGTAGTAGCTGTGGTCATAGCCCTCGTGGCGGTTGAGCTCCAGCGGCCACCCCTTGCTGGCAGCCACCTCGGCCAGCGCGTCGATATGCAGCTGCTCGGCGAGGAAGGGATCATCCAGCCCCACATCTACCAGGGTGGGCAGCGGTGTGACCGGCTGGTGGCGCAGCAGCTGGCAGGCATCCCACTCCTGCCACAGCAGAGGGTTGCTGCCGAGATACGCCCCGAGCGCCTTCTGGCCCCAGGGGCAGCGGCTCGGGTGACAGATCGGGCTGAACGCCGAGACCGAGCGGTAGCGACCGGGCTCCCGCAACGCGGCGATGAGCGCACCGTGACCGCCCATGGAGTGGCCACTGATGGCGCGTCGGGTCGAGACGGGGAAGTGGGTCTCTATCAAGTCAGGCAGCTCGCGGGTGACGTAGTCATACATCTGGTAGTGAGTCTGCCAGGGGCTCTGGCTGGCATTGACGTAAAAGCCTGCTCCCATGCCGAGGTCATAACCGGGATCGTCGGCCACGCCGTCGCCGCGAGGGCTGGTGTCCGGCGCCACTATGGCGATGCCGAGCTCGGCGGCGATGCGCTGGGCACCCGCCTTCTGCATGAAGTTCTCATCGGTGCAGGTGAGGCCGCTGAGCCAGTAGAGCACGGGCACCTTCTGGCCGGTGAGAGCCTGAGGTGGCAGATAGATGGCAAAATTCATCTCGCAGCCGAGCACGGTGGAGCTGTGGCGATAGCGCTTGTGCCAGCCGCCGAAGCTCTTGTTGCTGCTGATAATCTCCAGATTCATCGAAGGACTCCTGCACCCCGCCCACGATGGCGGGCGGGGTGATCATGCTCAGTAGTGGATGACGGTGCGGATGCTTTTGCCTTGGTGCATCAGATCGAACGCCTCGTTGATCTGTTCAAGCCCCATGGTGTGGGTGATGAAGTCATCGAGGCGGAACTCACCCTGCATGTAGCGCTGCACATAGCTCGGCAGCTCGCTACGACCGCGTACCCCGCCGAAGGCGCTGCCGCGCCATACCCGACCGGTGACCAGCTGGAACGGACGGGTGCTGATCTCCTGACCCGCTCCGGCCACGCCGATGATGACCGACTCGCCCCAGCCCTTGTGGCAGCACTCCAGCGCCGCGCGCATCACCTTGACGTTGCCGATGCACTCGAAGGAGAAGTCGACGCCGCCGTCGGTCAGCTCGACGATCACCTCCTGGATGGGCTTGTCGTAGTCGTTCGGGTTGATGCAGTCGGTGGCGCCCAGCTTGCGGGCCAGTTCGAACTTGCTCTCGTTGATGTCGATGGCGATGATGCGACCGGCCTTGGCCAGACGGGCACCGATCACCGCCGAGAGGCCGATGCCACCGAGCCCGAAGATGGCGACGCTCTCACCCTCCTTCACCTTGGCGGTGTTCATTACGGCGCCGATGCCGGTGGTAACGCCGCAGCCGAGCAGGCAGACCTCTTCCAGCGGGGCGGCCGGGTCCACCTTGGCGATGGAGATCTCCGGCAGTACCGTGTATTCGCTGAAGGTGGAGGTGCCCATGTAGTGATAGATGGGCTGGCCATCTTTCGAGAAGCGAGTGGTGCCGTCCGGCATCAGCCCCTTGCCCTGGGTGGCGCGGATCTTCTGGCAGAGGTTGGTCTTGCCGGACTTGCAGAACTTGCACTCGCCGCACTCGGGGGTGTAGAGCGGGATCACGTGATCGCCCACCTTGACGCTGGTGACGCCCTCGCCGACGGATTCGACGATGCCGCCCCCCTCGTGGCCGAGGATGCAGGGGAAGACCCCTTCCGGATCTTCACCGGAGAGGGTGAAGGCATCGGTGTGACAGACGCCGGTCGCGACGATGCGCACCCGCACCTCGCCCGCTTGGGGTGGCATGACTTCTACTTCTTCGATGGAGAGGGGCTGACCCGGGCCCCAGGCGATGGCGGCTTTACACTTGATGCTTTGAACCTGTGCCATGAATGACATCCTTCTTGTTGAGCAGGGTGAGGAGAATGGGTTCGGGCATTCAGTGTAGTTTCCCGCCGATTTGGTGATAATGAGGGCAAATCTCAAATCACTTTTACACACAGGTAATAATGTTCGGCTGGGAAGGGATCTGTGAATTTGTCAGCGTGGCGGAGCAGGGGGGCTTTACCCCGGCGGCGCGCAAGCTGGGGGTGTCGGTGGCGCAAGTCAGCCGTCAGGTGGCACAGCTGGAGGACAGGCTGCAGGCCAAGCTGCTGTTGCGTACCACCCGTCAGGTGCGGCTCACCGAGCTTGGCGAGATCTACTATCGCCACTGCCGTCAGCTGCTGGACAACCTCTACGAGGCGGAGCTGGCGGTGGGGCGTCATCAGGCGGTGCCGCAAGGGTCGCTGCGCATTACGGCCCCCGTCTCCTACGGCGAGAGCCGCATCGCCCCGCTGGTGAACGACTTCATGGTGCGCTTCCCCCAGCTGGAGGTGACCCTCAACCTCACCAACCAGCTGCTGGATCTGGTGCATGAAGGCTACGATCTGGCGCTGCGGCTCGGCCACCTCAAGGATTCGACGCTGGTGGCGCGCAAGCTGGCGCAGCGGGTGCCCTATGTCTGCGCCTCACCGGCCTACACCGCCCGCCACGGCATGCCCAACAGCCTCTCCGAGCTGACCCGCCACACCTGTCTGGTGGGCAACAGCGACGAGTGGCACTTCACCCTGGATGGCCGCCCCCACAGCGTGCGGGTGCGCGGCCTGTTGCAGTGCAACAGCGGCCACGCCCTGCTGGATGCGGCGCTCAAGGGGATCGGCATCATCCAGCTGCCGGATTACTACGTGAGCGACCATCTGGCCCGAGGGGAGTTGATCGAGCTGCTGCCCGAACTGCGGGCCCCGGCGGAGGGGATCTGGGCCCTCTATCCCCATAACCGCCACCTCTCCCCCAAGGTGCGGATGCTGGTGGACTACCTCGCCGAGCGGCTGAGCGACCCGCACCAACCGGCGCTGGTGATGCCGATAGGCTAGGGCTTCTCTCGCTCGTTGGTTCACTGGTGGAAATCTCATGGCCTGAAAATAAAAGAGCCCTTGAGGAATCAAGGGCTCTTTTGCAGGCAACAACCGGATAGTCAGCGACTCGTCACTCGATGTTCTGGATGTATGGAGATGGTATTCACCTGACAGTTGCCCACAAAAGGGAGTGGTCATACGGCTTCAAACCGGATAACAAAACGGTACCCCTACCGTGTTATCTGGAGTCACCGTATGACCACCAGCGAGAAAGTAGCACGTCGCAAACTCAGCCTGCTAGAGCTCGCCAAAGAGCTCAATAACGTCAGCAAAGCCTGCAAGCTCATCGGCTGCAGCCGTCAGCAGTTCTACGAGATTCGCCGTAACTACCAGACCTATGGCGCCGAGGGATTGCTCGACAAATTGCCTGGGTGTAAACGCTCATCCCAATCGGGTTGCGCCCGAGATTGAACCGGCCATCCTCGATTACTCCCTCACCAGACCAACTCATGGCCCGCTGCGGGTCGCCCAAGAACTGGATCTGCAAGGTATCAACGTCAGTGCCGGTGGGGTGCGTGGCGTATGGCAACGGCACGACTTGCTCTCCAAACACGGCCGTTTGTTGCGCCTCGAGAAAACCCACTGGGAGCAGACCATTGAGCTCAATGACGAGCAGATTCGCCTGTTAGAGCGCTTCAGCCCCGAGTTTCGCGAACGCCAGATTGAGGTCCACTGCACTGGGGAACTGGTGGCGGTCGACACCTTCTTCGTCGGCGCGCTCAAGGGGGTTGGCAAGGTGTATCTGCAAACCGTGCTGGACTGCTACAGTCGCCAAGCTTGGGGACGGCTCTACACCAGCAAGCTGCCGGTGACCTCGGTTCATGTGCTCAATGAAACGGTGCTGCCGTTTTTCGAGGCCCACGAGGCACGGGTCTATACCATCCTGTCGGACAACGGGCGCGAGTTCTGTGGACGACCTGACCACCATCCCTACGAGCTGTTCCTGCAACTGGAGGGGATTGAGCACCGAACCACCAAGGTGCGCAGGCCGCAGAGCAACGGCTTTATCGAGCGGCTGCATCGAACCTTGCTGGATGAACACTTCCGCATCAAGGGGAGGACGACCTGGTATGAGTCGGTAGAGCAGATGCAGACAGACCTAGATAGCTATCTGGTGCACTACAACACCCAGCGGCCACATCAGGGCAGGATGATGGAGGGTCAAACCCCCTACAGCATGTTCAAGAAGGGTCTGAAATTGATACCGAAGGAAGTGCGCTCTAAAGTAGCGTAAACAAGACACCGGTTTGAGGCAGGTGTCAGGTGATAACAAGACCTGTACAGATAGCACAAGAAATAAAGACAATTGCATATATATTGGTTACTATTTTCCTATTTTTGTTGGGCTTCGAAAATGTTTTTAACAGAAGCTGGGGCGCGATACATCATTTTTAGGCAGAGCTACCATGACTCATCCTGTCACTTCATCTGATATAGCCAATATAGAAAACACTTTGGGAGACCTCAACCGGGCTGCTAATGCCAGTATTCGAGGCTATTTAACCCAGATCGCGTACACTGCGCTGCAATGGGTTAACCTTTGCGAAAATGAAGTACTCGTTGTCGAAGGTCGCGAAGATTTAGATCGTTTTATTCTTAGTTCTGATGGAACAATTCTCGATGTGAGCGAAACACAACTCAAAGATCTCACTGATGCGGTCAACGTAAGGTCAGATGCAGTTTGGGAATCTATCTTTAATTTTTTGTTGTCATATAAATATCATAAAGAAGGTGGTCGAAATGTTCGCATGGTGTTCGCAACTACAGCAAGTTTAAAAACTCAGAAGACCTCTTCATCTACAGGTATTAAGAAGGTAAAAAAGCAAGAACGGCTAGATCTGGAGATAGATGTCATATCTACTTGGTCTTCACTACTTGAACAGAAGAATGAAAAACTAAAACCTGAGGTTGAAAAACTAACGGCAGCAATTAATGCCCTATTTAATAAGTATCTAAAGCCTAAAATATCAGATGATGATCGCGAGGCATCAAGTGCTGAAAAGCAGTATGCTAAAGACGTACAGGTCGCGATTGGCTTTCAAGAGGACAATAAAAGTTGGACCGACTTTTTCACTTCAGTAAGTTGGATAACAGACCTACGCTCTGCTTCAGGTATAGAAGAGCAGCTCAAGACAACTATCGAAGCTGAACCCTCAATGTCCAAACTTCCAGCAAGCGAGTTCGCTCAGATTCTTATTTATCAGGTTCTATTAGCATCCTCAAAATCAGAAGTATCTGAGCGAATTCTTACTCGTGCTTGTCTTCAAGAGCTTACCTCTCGGAGTGTTGACGAATTACGTGATTGGGCCACTCGTAATGGACTCATACATCTTGAAACCTGGCAGCAACATGTTGAAAAAGCTCTATCAAAGCAAGATGAACGACTAGAACACCTTGAATGCACAGTTGCAACAGTATTGCCGTCACATGAAAAGGCTTGGACTACAATTAAGAAATTTACGGATCTAACGCGTCAACGTATCCGAAACACTATCGGCGACATTCATCTTGAACGCACCGAGCAATTGAATGCCCTTGAAAAAAATCTAATTGCGAGTAAAACCGTAATGATCCTTGGGGCCTCAGGAGCAGGAAAGTCCGCACTCGTTCGAACCTACACCGAAAACTTAGATTCTCAAAATGGACTCACTCTTTGGTTAGGAGGTAGTTCTCTTGAGCGCCCAGATTTACTTGCACTCAACGCAGACTTGAATCTTGGGATGTCATTTGATCAAGTATTTGAATACAATTCAAACTCCAAATTATTGGTACTTGACGGACTAGACCGGGTATTTGAAATTTCATCGTTGTCAATCGTATCTGACCTACTGAATATTCTTAGGGTAAATAAAGAAGATGCTTTATGTGAACTCATAGTTACTTGCCAAACTCAGGATTGGCCACATTTAGAAGAACGCCTACATGACGTAGGTATTGATACCTCCGGTTGGGCATTATACGAATGTGAACCCCCGAGTCATAATGAGCTATCACCTATTTGGGACTCTATACCAAAAATTCGTCGAATAGCACAAGAACCACACTTAGCTCCGCTACTTCAGAACCTAAAAGTTCTCGATTTAATAGCATCTCAGATTAATCGATCTGGCTATGAAGACCCCTTAGTTGGTGAAAATAGTGTTGCATCTTGGTTTTGGCAAAGCCAAGTATTGAGCGGAAGACATCGTCACCGTCGAAATCTAATCTTGATGCGTATAGCAGAAATGCAAGCTGACACACTTCGACTTTCAATCCCGATGACAGATCTCCCTTCTTCTGAAATAGCGATTGTTGAAGAATTCGAATCAAATGGAATTTTGATCATCGATGAATACAGTAATGTTCTTTTTGCCCACGACTTATTCGCCGACTGGGCTCGTCTACGCCTACTGCAATCTAAGGAGGATTACCTTCTAGAATTCTTGCAATCTCGTATCGATTCCCCTTTATGGCTCCGAGCTATTCGACTTCTGGGTATTGAACTGCTTGATACTAAGAGAGATGTGCAAGATTGGAAAATTCTATTACGCAGTCTCCAAGAAATTGGAGGGGGATCTACAGCTGATTTGCTTCTTGATTCTATCGTCTTTGCCTTGGACTCCAAGACTCACTTGGAATTACTTAAAGATGAACTTTTATCAGATGATAGCGATCTCCTTCGCCGTCTACTAAAGCGTTTCTTGGCTTTTGCAACGTTACCAGACCCTAGGATGAAGAAAGTTGGCAAGTTGTTAGGTCTTAAAGATGCAGATATATCTTGTTCATTCAGATACCCCAACTGGCCCTATTGGCCTGCTGTACTTGAGTTCCTTTATGCTTATCGAGAACAAATTTCCGAAACTGTCCCTAATGAAATCTGTAAGGTGGCGAAGCTTTGGTTGGAACACACCAAGCCACAAACTAGGTACAGACGAGAAGTCGGTGAAATAGGTATCTTACTCGGGGAACTCGCGCTCTCTGCATATACTGGTAGACAAGACCAAGAGTTCTCAGCAACAGATTTCTTCATTCTTGCTTTGTCAGGTATCCCTGAATGTGAAAAAGAAGTTGTAGAATTTGCACTAAAAGCATCCGAACGTACAACAAAAATAAAAAGTGAAAGTCATAGAAACTTCTATGACTTTAGTAACCCATATCACGACTTAGAATATAAACATTCTGAGGATGCACCAAATAACGAGGTTAATAACTTTTTCCGCTCCGCAGTGTTAGTAAAAAGGGGGCTTAAGCATTTAATTCGACACAGACCTGAAGTAGCACGTGAAGTGATATTGTCATGCCTTTTTACGCCGAAATCATGCATTGTCCCATATGCTTCAAGTAGTCGAGAATGGGAGGCGGATTTTCAATCCATTCACTCATGGCCTACTCCCTCACATTTTCGAGGCCCTTTTCTCGACCTGCTAAAAGCAAACTTTGCAGAAGGTGCCGAAACAATATTCAGAATTATCGATCATGTCTCAGAGCAATGGCTCGAAAGGCGAATATATGAAGGAAACAAAACTTCTCATCACATCTATGATTCAAACTCTCTTGGGAGTCTCGAAGTAGATGTTGGCGGTGTGAAAAGAACACTTTCTGGAGATGGTCGAACACTTGGGTGGTCCGCAGGTTTAGGAAGCCCTCTACCAAACAGCATCATAACATCAGCACTTATGGCTCTCGAGCAGCATCTCTACAGTGAAATAGGTTCTGATGATATTCAATCTATGCTTAACATGATCTTAGAGCGCACACGATCTGTTCCTTTGCTTCACGTGTTATTGGATGTAGGTCGTAAAGAGCCAAATCTATTCACAGAATCTCTCATGCCTTTACTTGGGGTAGCAGAACTTTACACTTGGGAGATTCAACTTAGAGTCCAAGGTCGTACCCACCTGAATATGGCGTCACCACAACAAGATTCATTTTCTACGAAAATCCAAAGAGAATTTAATTCACTCTCTCATCGCAGCCTAGATCTTAGGGATATTGCCTGTTCCCTTTTCTTTACTAATGAGAATGTTTCCGCTTTTTTACAAAAGAAGGTAATTGAGTGGAAAGAAATAATCAGAGAGAGTCAACCATGTGGCAATCGTGAAAGGCTTAGTCAAATAGTCGATTTGTTTACCAAGGAAAATTACATACCTATCCCATCAGAAGATGGCGTAGTAAGGTCGTACAGATATACTCCTCCCAAAGCAGAAGAAAAGCAAAGCGACCAATTTAACAGTCTTTTGAGAACCCGTGATTTAATTCTATATCAAAGCAATTGCAGACGCTTTATAGACGAAGGGAAGTCTATGTCCACGAATGAGCTGGAAGCATTCGTACAAGACCTAAAGAACATAAAAGAAATTTGGCAAAATGACCTAAATAGCTGTAATTCACCTGAAAAAGAGCGCAGCAATGATACATTTGATCAATTTGATATCCCAAACTTATCAGCAAATGCGCTTTGTGGTGGAATTGCTGTGCTGCTATGTCTTCACATTGAATGGGTCAAAAAACAATCTGACTTATCTAAGTGGTGCCAAGGCATCTTGACTCAACTTATATTAACGCCTCCTCCACATAGTGATATGGACAGCCATGAAAATTCTTCCAACTGGGAATGGGACTGTTTTGCAGCTGAGGCAATTGTTGCTCTTTGGCAGCAAGAACCAGAAGATCTAGAGTTAAGACAATTAGTTGCCAGATTGGCTTTTTCTTTCCATAACGAAGCGGTTGCAATTCTTGTACGTAATGTTCAAGCATTGGTTCCAAGTCGACATAGTGACCTATTAAGATTGAGAAGGCTTATTTTTGAGTGCGCTTATGCGAGAAGGCAATGTCAGTTTATTGCTAGGATAAAACGCGTTTATAGCGTTTCAAATGATGGGAAAATAGAACAGTTTAATAGTGCGCTGCAACAATGGTATTTAAACCTTATTGAAGATTTTGTTAGTGGCTCCCTAGATGCCTCTCTTATAGATTGGGAATGTATCGGTAATAAAGAGCTACTATCGAACTTTAGTGAAATGGAACTGTTAAACAGAAACGATTATTTAGACTTTGAGTTACTAATAGCTGCGCATAAATACTCATCTCAACTGACTGAAGGTCTTTCAGAGGAAGAGAGAGAATATAGTATAGATTTTTTTAAGAGTTCTTTATCCTATATCATTAAGACGCTAGAGCATAGCGGAAGTGATTATTTTGAAACATACCCTAGTGATGGTGGAATCTGGTTACTTGAGAAGCTTGCTTTGGCTGTATCTGTGATGAAACCAGAAGAAAATCCAGAGTATATGTGGGATAAGTTATTAAGCTTTCCTTCGAAGTATCACCATTGGGCAGAGACTTTTCTTAAGTTTTACTATACATCAATCCTCCAGTTAGAAACCATGCCTCGATACATACTCAATCTTAGTATTAAGTTTATCGAGGCTGTATCTAAATTACCTCAAGAGCATTCTTGGAACTACAGAGAGGATGTCTGGCTAGCTCTGTATGGTGTACATAGTAGTACCTTAGAGTCGTGGAAACCCCAACATTCTGACTTAGCAAGTTCTCTTTGGCCTTTAATGAAAGTGTGGTTGTCTCAAGAGTTGAACGATGCGAAACAAATATCTTCTGTAGCTCGGTGGCTTAAATCTGACGCAGCAACTCACATCCGTTTTGATAGTCTTGGCTCTCTAAATGAGGTTGTAAAATTGCATAGTAATGGTTGGTCTGGAAGCGAACTGGAAAGTGCAGAAAATGCAATTGCGAAGCTACTTCTGTCAATATGGGAAAGTGAGCCAAACGCTTTGCGACGTTCAGAGGCGATGCGTACAAACTTTCAGTTTTTACTTCGTTGGCTGGCAGATAATCAGCATCAACTTGGGCTTGAACTCACAAGTCAAATCGGCAGACTGTGATTCTATCTTTCGCATATAGTGCTTTTTAGGTTTCTATATTTGGAACTAATTGGTTCATCTGATTTTGCAAGTGCGGCCACCTGCTTTGCTGTCATAGATGCCATTGTGCCTCCTAATACTCACCATTTGATGCAAGTATAGCGAGGCATTACTCACCAGTTAATTCACCGCTTGGATGAAACAGATTGAGACGTACAAGAACAGAATGGAAATAAAAAGCCCTGATAAATCAGGGCTTTGGTGAATATTGGAAAGCTTTGGAAAACAAGAGAAAATTATTCAATATTCTGGATCTGCTCGCGCATCTGCTCGATAAGGACTTTCAGCTCGACGGCGGACTGGGTCACTTCGGCGTTGATGGACTTGGAACCCAGGGTGTTCGATTCGCGGTTGAACTCCTGCATCATGAAGTCGAGACGGCGACCGCAGGCGCCACCCTTCTTCATGATCTTGTTGGTCTCGCTGATGTGCATCTCCAGACGATCCAGCTCTTCGGCCACGTCGATCTTCTGGGCCAGCAGCACGATCTCCTGCTCGATGCGGGCCGGATCCAGCTCGACTTTGGCTTCGGCCAGACGGTCGGTGAGCTTCTGGCGCTGCCACTCGATGATCTGCGGCAGATGGACGCGCACCTTCTTCACTTCCACCTGAATGCCGGCCAGACGCTGTTCGATCAGGGCCTTGAGGTTGGCCCCTTCGCTGGCGCGGGAGGCGAGGAAATCTTCCATGGTCTGGTCAAAACCGCCGAGCAGCTCGGTGGCGACCGCGTCCATGTCCTGCTCGGCGGCAGCCATGACGCCCGGCCAGCGCAGTACATCGACCGGGTTGAGCTGGCCCTGGCCCGCCTCTTTCATTACCCAGCTGGCGCTGTCGATAATCAGCTTGGCCAGCTCTTCATTGATATGGAGCTGGCTGGCTGCGGCCTGAGCGGCCTCGAAGCGCAGGTTGCACTCCACCTTGCCGCGCTGCAGTTTGGCGCGGAAACGCTCACGCAGAACCGGCTCCAGGCTGCGCAGTTGCTCCGGCAGGCGAATGTAGGTCTCCAGATAACGCTGGTTGACCGAACGAATTTCCCAAACGGCTGTGCCCCAGTCGCCCTTGAGTTCCTTGCGGGCGTAGGCGGTCATGCTGTGAATCATTGATTGTTCCGGGCTTGATGAAGTGTGGCGGGATTATACCCAGCGGGGGCCGGTGCGTCAGCCGAAGTGTTGGTTTTAGCGGCTGATATTTGGGCCGCGATGGCTTATACTCCTGCGCCAATTCAGCCAGCCCAGAGGTCCGTCCCATGTCACGTCCAAGCGATCGCACTGCCGCGCAGCTTCGTCCGGTCACCATTACCCGCCACTTCACCAAGCATGCTGAAGGGTCCGTGCTGGTGGAATTCGGCAACACCCGCGTGCTCTGCACCGCCAGCGTCGACACCAGCGTGCCGCGCTTCCTGAAAGGGAAGAATCAGGGCTGGGTCACCGCCGAATACGGCATGCTGCCGCGCTCCACCCACTCCCGGATGAACCGTGAAGCGGCCTCCGGCAAGCAGAGTGGCCGCACTCTGGAGATCTCCCGGCTGATCGCCCGCTCCCTGCGCGCGGCGGTAGACCTGACAGCGCTGGGCGAGCACTCCATCACAGTTGACTGCGATGTGCTGCAAGCCGATGGCGGCACCCGTACCGCCTCCATTACCGGTGCCTGTGTGGCGCTGGTGGATGCGCTGAACTGGATGGTCGAGAAGGGCATGATCAAGCAGAGCCCGCTCAAGCAGATGATCGCTGCCGTTTCCGTCGGCATGTATCAGGGCGAGGCCATCTGCGATCTGGAGTACATCGAAGACTCCGCCGCCGAGACCGATATGAACGTGGTGATGACCGAAGATGGTCGCATCATCGAGGTGCAGGGCACCGCGGAGGCCGAGCCTTTCACCCATGAAGAGCTGCTGGAGATGCTGGCGCTCGCCAAGGGCGGCATCGCCGACATCATTGCGCTGCAGAAGCAGTCGCTCTCCTGATACTAGGATCTGTTGATGTTTCGGCACAAGTCGCGTTGCAGTGTCAAAGGATGCCAGGCTAGGCGCAGGATGCCGCCAATGGTTATTCCCTTGGCAAGTCCTGCAACAACGCATGGCATCCTTTGCCACGCAACCCGTAGGGACGGGGCGGTTTTTGTGCATAACGTCGTTATTCGATGCCTCGTTTGGATTACCAAACTTCGCATCTCATGCCTAGTTCTGCGCAAAAACCGACTCCGTCGCGGCCGTGACGAAGCGTCAACAGATCCTGCAAACGCGGCATTGACCGCGTTTTTTTATACCCCCACACAAGACAACGACAAGCCAAGCAAGGAGCCAGAATGAAAGCCTACCAGCGTCAATTTATCGAGTTCGCCCTGGAGAAACAGGTCCTCAAATTCGGTGAATTTACCCTGAAATCCGGTCGTAAAAGCCCCTACTTCTTCAACGCCGGTCTGTTCAACAGCGGCCGCGATCTGGCCCGTCTCGGCCGCTTCTATGCCGCCGCCCTGATGGATGCCGGTATCGAGTTCGATGTGCTGTTTGGCCCGGCCTACAAGGGGATCCCCATCGCCTCCGCCACCGCCGTGCAGCTGGTGGAGCAGCACGATGTGGATGTGCCCTGGTGCTTCAACCGCAAGGAGGCCAAGGATCACGGCGAGGGTGGCAATCTGGTGGGCAGCCCGCTCAAGGGGCGCATCATGCTGGTGGACGACGTTATCACCGCCGGTACCGCCATCCGCGAATCCATGGATCTGATCCAGGCCAACGGCGCCTCGCTGGCGGGCGTGCTGATCGCGCTGGACCGTCAGGAGAAGGGCAAGGGCGAGCTCTCCGCGATTCAGGAGGTGGAGCGTGACTACGGCGCCCACATCATCGCTATCATCCAGATGAGCGACCTGATCCAGTATCTGGAAGAGAAGCAGGCCGAACGGCCGGAGCTGGCTGAGCAACTGGTTGCCATGAAGGCTTACCGCGCCCAGTACGGTATCTGAGTTCCGCTCACACCGCGCAATAGCTGAATGCGGCGCCCGTTTGTTCTCTGGCAGCAAA
Organism: Aeromonas sp. L_1B5_3; assembly: GCF_963866575.1. Taxonomy (NCBI): domain Bacteria; kingdom Pseudomonadati; phylum Pseudomonadota; class Gammaproteobacteria; order Aeromonadales; family Aeromonadaceae; genus Aeromonas; species Aeromonas sp. L_1B5_3. Next base: position 21,369 of record NZ_CAWMDN010000134.1, on the reverse strand, counting down.
CGGGCGCCGTTTTTTTCATCTGCAAAAAGTGGATCATGTGGCTTGAGCTTGCCCTTACAGTAAAGGTTAGGGTTTGCTAGTCGGCGTTTTGTGGTGCCGACGGGTTCCGGGGAGGAACAACATGACCACTCATCTTCAATCACCCATTCATCTGCAGTTGCCGCTCAGCGGCATGAGCTGCGCCAACTGCGCAGGCCGCATCGCGACCAGCCTCAACAAACTCGACGGGGTATCGGCCACCGTCAACTTCGCGCTGGAGCAGGCGGCCATCGAGCTGGCCAGCCCCGACCGTCTGCCTGCGGTGCTCGACAGCATCAAGAGTCAGGGTTATGACTACGGTAGCGAGACCTTTTTGTTTCAAATTACCGGTATGACTTGTGCCGGTTGTTCGGCTCGACTGAACAAGATGCTGGCCGCGCTGCCCGGCGTTATCTCGGCCGAGGTCAATTTCTCCATCGAACAGGCTCGGATCGTGCTGGTCCCCGGGATGCAGACCCCGGCCGCTTTGCGCGAGCAGATCGAAGCGCTCGGCTTTGGCGCCCAGCTGGCACAAGGCTCGGCCAGCGGTCGCCGCCAGCAGTTGCTGGAGCGGGAAGCGCAGGAGGCCGCCACTGCCCGTCAGGCGCAAACCTGGGTCATCATCTCGGCTTTGCTGACCCTGCCGCTGCTGGTGGGGATGCTGGCCATGGCCGGGTTGTTCCCCTGGCATCTGCCCGCCTGGCTGGAGTTGCTGCTCGCCACCCCGGTGCAGTTCTGGATCGGTGCCCGCTTCTATCGCGGCGCCTGGCTCGCCATCAAGAACCGCGCCGCCAATATGGATGTGCTGGTGGCTACCGGCACCAGCGCCGCCTACTTCTACAGTCTCTATCTGTTGTTGACGCTGGGGATGGCTGCCAGCGGCAAGCTCTATTTCGAGGCGAGCGCCATCATCATTACCTTGATTTCGTTGGGGAAACTGCTGGAGGCTCGGGCCAGACGCAGCACCCAGTCCGCCATTCGCGAACTGATGGCGCTGCGGCCGGAAACCGCCACCGTCTGGCGTGGCGAGAGCTGGCAGAGCGTCGCCATTGACGAGGTGCTGCGCGGCGATCGGCTGCGGGTGCTGGTGGGTGAGCGGGTGCCGGTGGACGGCAAAATCGTGAGCGGCGCCAGCGAGCTGGACGAGTCGATCCTCACCGGCGAGAGCCTGCCGGTGCCGCGCGGCGAGGGCGACAAGGTGCTGGGCGGTGCCATCAACCGCTCCGGCGTGCTGGAAATTGAAGCCACTACGGTGGGGGAGGACTCCAGCCTCAGCAAGATCATCGCATTGGTGGAGAGCGCCCAGATGGGCAAGGCGCCGCTGCAACAACTGGTGGACAAGGTCTCCGCCGTGTTCGTGCCGGTGGTGATGGCCATCGCCCTGTTCACCCTGCTGGTATGGTACGCCATCAGCAACGATTTCGGTCAGGCGCTGCTGGCAGCGGTGGCGGTGCTGGTGATCGCCTGCCCCTGTGCGCTGGGGCTGGCCACACCGGCGGCCATCGTCACCGGTACCGGCGTCGCGGCGCGTCACGGCATTCTGATCAAGGATGTGGATACCCTGCAGAAGGCCCACGCCATCAAGGCGCTCATCTTCGACAAAACCGGCACACTCACTCAAGGCAAGCCGGTGTTGGCCAGCTGGAGCGGCAACGATGAGCCGCTGCGCCTCGCCGCCGCCCTGCAGCAGGCGAGCGAACACCCGCTGGCGCTGGCCATGCGCGAGGCGGTCGGCAAAGAGGCGGTGCTGCCCCAGCCGGAAGCTGTCGAGGTGTGGGTCGGTGCCGGTATTGTTGGTCAGGTCGCCGGCCACAGGGTCGCCATCGGCAATGGCTCCCTGCTGGCCCAGCTCGGCATTGAGGTGCCACAACAGGATGAACAACCCGCCGACGGCGCGACCCGGGTCTGGGTGGCCATCGATGGTGCGGTGGCTGGCATAGCTGCCTTGGCGGATACCCTGCGCCCCGAGAGTCCTGAAGCCATCGCCACCCTGCGCCAGCGCGGCATCGCCAGCTGGCTGGTGAGCGGCGATGCTCCGGCGCCGGTGGCCCATATCGCCGCCAAGCTGGGGCTGGACGGGGCCTTCGACTCCGTGCTGCCGGCCGGCAAGGTGGAGAAGGTCGCGGCGCTGCGGGCGCAAACCCGCGGGCTGGTGGCCATGGTGGGGGACGGGGTGAACGACGCCCCGGCGCTGGCGGCGGCGGATGTCGGCATCGCCATGGGCTCCGGCTCCGACGTGGCGATGGAGACCGCCTCCATCACCCTGATGCGATCTGACCCGCGGTTGGTGGCCGATGCCATCGATATCTCGGCGGCGACCTGGCGCACCATCCAGCAGAATCTGTTCTGGGCCTTCGTGTTCAACATCATCGGCATTCCGCTGGCGGCACTGGGTTATCTCAGCCCCGAGCTGGCGGGGGCGGCCATGGCCCTGAGCAGCATCACAGTTTTGAGCAATTCCCTGTTACTGAAACGCTGGCAGCCACGGGCACTTGCCCAGGTCAGCCACAATGTCAGCACTGAATCGAACCGTTAAGGAGTCATCCATGAACATCAGCAAGGTAGCCAAGGCCACGGGACTGACCGCCAAAACCATCCGTTACTACGAGAGCATCGGCCTGATCTCGGCACCGGTGCGCAGCGACAACGGTTACCGCAGCTATACCGAATCGGCCCTGCGCGAGCTGCGTTTCGTCAAGCGGGCGCGGGAGACCGGCTTCAATCTGGAGGAGTGTCAGGAGCTGCTGGCACTCTATCGGGACGAGCACAGAACCAGCGCCCAGGTGAAGAAGCTGGCGCAGGAGAAGATCGTCGATCTGCGTGCTCGCATCGCCGGGCTGCAGGCGATGCTCAGCTCGCTGGAGGGGCTGGTCTGCTGCTGTCACGGGGATGAAAACCCCGAGTGCCCGATCCTCGACGAGCTGGAGCGCGGTTGAGTAACTGCTTAATAAAAAACGCTTTATTGTTGCTCAATGAGGGGTAGTGGTAGACTGCTTGGCTCTTGTACAGGAGTACTCAGTTGACCCAGAGTGTGACACGCCAGGTCAGGCAGGCCATCATGGTCCAGCTCTACACCCATGCTTCGTTCAGTCTGCCCTGTCTGGGCTTGCTGGCGTTTGGCTGGAGTCTGCTTTTTCACGACTACCTGCCCGCCAGTGAAGCGCTCGGGTGGCTGGTCGGGGTGTTGCTGTTGCTGCTGTGCCGCGGCTGGCATCTGCGCTGGCGCCAGCCCAGATTGCACCAGACGCCGCTGCCCCTGCTGGAGCGGGAGCTCTTTATCGGGGTGACCATCACCTCCATCAGCTGGGCGCTGGGTGTGCTGCTCTACATGGACAAGCTGCCCGACACCTATCGCGCGGCCATGATGATGCTCACCAGCCTGATCCTCACCGGCAGCGCCATCATGCTGTTTGGCAGTCGCCGCTCGCTCTACGGTGCCGTGTTGCCGCTCGGGTGCGCCATGCTGTTCGAGCTGGGGGCGGGCAACGAGCAGGAGCGGATCGTCTCCTGCATGCTGGCGGGCTACCTCTTCGTCTTTTTACCGACCCTGCTGCGCCGTCTGCGGCGGGATCAGATCGCCTCGCTTCACCACCGCTTCTCCAACGCCGAACTGGTGGCAGAGTTGAAAGCGGTTTCCGAACATCTGCGCCTCACCTCCCGTCTCGACGGCCTGACCGGCATTGCCAACCGTGCCCATCTCGACGACTGTCTGGAGCGCGCCTGGCGCCGCTGCCACCGTGCCCGGGCGCCGTTGTCGCTGGTGCTGGTGGATGTGGATTACTTCAAGCAGTTCAACGATCTCTATGGTCACCAGCTGGGGGATGACTGCCTGCAGCAGGTGGCTGGTTTGCTGGCCGAGGTGGAGCGACGCGAGGACGATCTGGCTGCCCGTTACGGTGGCGAGGAGTTTGCGTTGCTGCTGCCTTGCACCGGCATGCAGGGGGCGCTGCAGGTGGCGGACAATGTGCGGCAATCCCTCAAGGAGCTGGCTATTCCGCACCAGAAATCACTGGTCTCCGGTCGGGTCACATGTAGCTTTGGTGTTGCCACTCTGATACCGGACAACAGCATGAAAATCGCCGATTTGATCCAAAAAGCGGATGCGGCCCTCTATCAGGCCAAGCATAATGGGCGGGATCGAATCGAAGTAGCCTTGATGGGTAAGGTTGCCTGAGTTAATACAGACAGATTAAAGAGGTTGTCTATGCAATGTCATCGTATCGAAGAGCTGCTGGAGTTGTTGCAGCCTGCCTGGATCAAGGAACAGGATCTCAGCCTGGTGCAGTTTGTTGCCAAACTGGCCCAAGAGGCGGGTTTTGAAGGTCCCCTGTCCGAGCTGACCGACGACATGCTGATCTATCACCTCAAGATGCGGGAATCCGACAAGCAGGCGATGATCCCGGGTCTGGCCAAGGATCACGTGCCCGATTTCAAAGAGGCACTGCTCAAGGCCCGCGGAATCAAGTGAATCTTGAACAGAAGCACATCACCACAAGGTGATGTGCTTTTTTGTTGCCGAAATTTGCGATCCAACCCCAATATTAGATACATCTAATCCACACAATTAGCAGGTTGTTTAAGATATAATCCGCTCCATAACAAATAAGGGAGCGATGTCTTGCAATGGCCGATCACGAGAAAATCGATATCAAGGATGTCACCGACAAGAGCGTAACCGGGACTTTCAACCCCAATACGTTCAAAGCCAGCGATGACAGATTCAACCCCGGCAACCGTATCTACGTCCGGGCCCAGACCGGTTACTGGCAGCGGGTGCGCAAAGGGATGGGCTGGTTCTTCGTTGCCCTCTTCGTGCTGCTGCCCTGGCTGCGCTACGAGGGGCGACAGGCGGTGCTGTTCGACCTCGGCCATCAGCAGTTCCATGTCTTTGGTGCCACCATCTGGCCGCAGGATCTGACCCTGCTCGCCTGGCTCTTCATGATCGCCGCCTTCGGGCTGTTCTTTATTACCACCTTCCTCGGTCGGGTCTGGTGTGGCTATCTCTGCCCGCAGACGGTCTGGACCTTCATGTTCATCTGGTTCGAAGAGAAGCTGGAGGGGCCGGCCAACAAGCGGCGCAAGCTGGACGAAGCACCCTGGAGCGGCGAGAAGCTGGCTCGCAAGGGGGCCAAGCATCTGGCTTGGCTGCTCATCTCGCTGGTCACCGGCCTGACCTTTGTCGCCTACTTCCAGGATGTGACCCGGCTGGTGCCGGATGTGCTGACCCTCAAGGCGAGTGGCTGGGTGCTGTTCTGGGTGAGTTTCTTCACCATCATCACCTATGGCAACGCCGGCTGGATGCGCGCCATCATGTGTATCCACATGTGCCCCTATGCCCGCTTCCAGTCCGCCATGTTCGACAAGGATACCTTCATCGTCGGCTATGACCCCAAGCGGGGCGAGACCCGCGGTGCCCGCTCGCGCAAGGCCGATTACAAGGCGCTGGGGCTGGGTGATTGCATCGACTGCGACCTCTGCGTGCAGGTCTGCCCGACCGGTATCGATATCCGCGACGGTCTGCAGTACGAGTGCATCAACTGCGGCGCCTGTGTCGACGCCTGTGACCAGACCATGGAGCGGATGGGTTATCCGAAGGGGCTCATCAGCTACACCACAGAGCACAAGCTGGCCAACGACTCTACCCATGTGGCGCGGCCCAAGCTGATTGGGTATGGCCTGGTGATGGCCACCATGCTGGGGGTGTTTGCCTACAACGCCATGTCCATTATGCCGATGGGGCTCGATATCCTGCGGGATCGCAACCAGCTGTTCCGCGAGAACAACGACGGGCTTATCGAGAACACCTATACCCTCAAGATCCTCAACAAGACCCTGCAACCCCAGACTTACCAGCTGGATGTGGAGGGGTTGCCCGAGTATCAGTGGTTCGGCCCCCGTGAAGTGACCCTGAAGGCAGGCGAGATCTACACCCTGCCGGTCAGTCTGGCGGTGGATCCCTACAACCTGAAGCGGCCGACGCTGGATATCCAGTTCGTGCTCAAACGGGAAGGGGCTGCCCCCGATGACAGCAAGGGCAACCTGCGTCAGGGCAGCAAGTTTATCGGCCGGTTGTAACGGTCTGGCCTGCCGCCATGCACGGCAATGGCGGGCAGTAGTGATAGAATGGGGCGCAACGGCGCCCCTTTCTTATGGTGGATGACATGCGTTTCAACTATTCCGATCTCACTCCCGACCTCATCATGGATGCGCTGGATCTCAGCGGTCTGCGGCTCGACTCCGGTCTTATCGAGCTCAACAGCTACGAAAACCGGGTCTACCAGTTTCAGGATGAGGATCGTCGCCGCTATGTGGTGAAGTTCTACCGACCCGGCCGCTGGAGCCGGGCCCAGATCCTCGAAGAGCACGAGTTTGCCGCCCGCCTCTGTGAGGAGGAGATCCCGGTCGCCGCGCCGCTCGCTTTTGCTGGCGAGACCCTGCTGGAGCATGAGGGCTACCCGTTTGCCATCTGGCAGAGCGTCGGGGGACGCCAGTTCGAGGTGGACAACCTCGACCAGCTGGAGTGGGTGGGGCGCTATCTTGGCCGCATCCATCAGCTCGGAGCCAGCAAGCCGTTCCACCACCGGGTTCGCCTCGACGTGGATAGCATGCTGCACGAGCCGCGTCAGCTGCTGGCGTCTGGCGAGTGGTTGCCAAGCGGGCTGGCCAAGCAGTTCTTCGGCGTGCTGGACGAGCTGATCAAGCATGTCAGCGACGCCATGACCCTCGATGTGGCGCAGATCTCCCTGCATGGAGACTGCCACCCGGGCAACATCCTCTGGCGTGATGGCCCCATGTTTGTCGACCTCGATGATTGCCGCACCGGCCCTGCCGTTCAGGATCTCTGGATGATGCTGAATGGCGAGCGCAACGAACAGCTGATCCAGCTCGACACCCTGCTGGCTGGCTACGAGGAGTTCATGGAGTTCGACACGCGCGAGCTGGCGCTCATCGAGCCGCTGCGGGCGATGCGCATCGTCCACTACATGGCCTGGCTGGCACGGCGCTGGGAAGACCCGGCCTTCCCCCGTCACTTCCCCTGGTTCAATACCGATCACTACTGGCGCCAGCAGATAGCGACCCTGCACGACCAGCTGGAGGCGCTCAAGGCTCCGCCGCTCACCCTGACGCCCGGCTGGTGAACCAGCTAGAGGGGCTGGGGGATGAGTCAGCAGCTGTTATGCGCGGGCTGTCGCCGCTCCTGATCACCGGCGGGCAGCGAGGGGAGGAGATGAGCGGCAAGAGGGACTCAATCTCCTGTTCTGGCCATTGACTGGGCAGAGGTGACGCAATAGGCTTGGCACTGCTTCGGTTCGCCGGGCGTGCCTCACAGTGATCCCTTAACAGGAAACATCATGAAAAAAATCCTATTTTTCCTTGCTGCCATGCTGATGATCCCCATGGTTCACGCCGCCCCCGAGTTCAAGGAAGGCGTCAACTACGATGTGGTTAAACAGACTGGTACCGCCCAGCCGGAAGTGATGGAGTTCTTCTCCTACTACTGCCCGCACTGCGCCACCTTTGAACCGATCGTCGAGCAGATGAAAGCCGAGCTGCCCAAGGGCGTCGCCCTGAAGAAGAACCCGGTCGGTTTCCTCGGTCGTGAAATGGGCCCGGAGATGCAGCGTGCCTACGCCGTTGCCAGCCTGCTCAACGCCGAAGCCAAGCTGACCCCGGCCATCTTCAACAAGATCCATGTTCAGCGTCAGCCGCCGATGAGCCGCGATGACGTGAAGCAGCTCTTCGTTGCTAACGGTGTACCGGCCGAAGAGTTTGACGGCGCCGTCGACAGCTTTGCCGTGTCCGGCATGGTCTCCCAGTTCGATCGCAACATGGAGAGCTACAACATCCGTGGCGTACCGGCCTTCCTGGTGAACGGCAAGTACATGATCAAGATTGAATCCATCTCCTCTCAGGAGCAGTTCAACCAGCTGGTGAAATTCCTGCTGGCCAAGAAAGACTGATCACTCTTGAATCGATAAAAAAGCCCGCCGGTGCAAACCGGCGGGCTTTTTGTTTTCTGGCAATCTGGCAGGTCAGACCCCGACGTGGAACGCTTGCTTGAGGTTGCGGATAAACTCCGCATCCCGGCAGAGGGTCTTGCCCGGGCTGTCGGAGATCTTGGCAACCGGGCCGCCATTGCACTCGATCAGCTTGAACACGATGTTCATCGGGCTGACGCCGGGCAGGTCGCAGGTGAGCTTGGTGCCGATGCCGAAGCTGGTGTTGATGCGGCCGCGGAAGTGGCGGAACAGCTCGACCGCCTTGTCGAGATTGAGGCCATCGGAGAAGACCAGGGTCTTCTCGGCTGGATCGATGCCGAGGCGCTGATAGTGGCTGATCGCCTTCTCGCCCCATACCACGGGATCGCCGGAGTCGTGGCGCAAGCCCTGATAGCGGCTGGCCAGCTCGAAGTCGAAGTCGCGCAGGAAGGCATCCATGGTGATGCAGTCGGTCAGCGCGATGCCGAGATGGTCGGTGAACTCGTCCAGCCAGCTGGTGAGGGCGGCGCGCTGGCTGTGTTCGAGCGGGAAGCCGAGCTGCTGGTGAGCCTGGAACCACTCGTGGGCCTGGGTGCCGACGGCAGGCAGCTGGTACTTCTGGGCCAACATGTAGTTGCTGGTGCCGCGAAACGCCGGCAGCCGCTCCTTGAGGCGCCCCACCACGGCATCCTGTACCGCGTGTGAGAAGCGGCGGCGGGTGCCGAAGTCGATGAGGTTGAACTCGCTCATCTCGTCGCGACTCAGCTCTCGCTCCAGCTTGTCGAGCTTCTGATCGAGCCGCTCCAGCGCGTGGCTGACGCCAAACTGGGGGTAGCGGAAGCGGTTGCGCATCTCGCTGATGATGGCGAGCACCGGGATCTCCCACAGGATCACGTCCTGCCACGGCCCCTCGACCCGCACATTGATGCGGCCATCCTGTTCGAACACCTTCAGCAGGGAGGCGTCGAGCGGCTTGCGGCGCAGATGGTCGAGGTAGTCAGGGGTGAAGAAGGGGCGCTCGGCCAGAAAGTGGTGCTCGGATTTGGTCAGCCGCAGGGAGCCGGCGAGGCGCAGTTGCTCCTCGATCTGCCCCATCATGGGCAGCAGGTCCTCTTCGTTGCGGCTGTGGAATTCAGCCACCACCTCGGCATCCGGATAGCGATGAAACACCGCTTGCTGCATGTGCAGCTTGTAGGCGTCGGTGTCGAGCAGGCTGGTTAGAATAGGGGGCATATCAGGCGTCCAGCAGGCGTTGAACATCGGTCAGGGTCTGGGCCAGTTCGGCGCCAGCCTCGATCATCTGGGTGTGGGCGCTGGCAATCGTCTCGGGCGCAATGCCACGGCAGGCATCGAGGTGGACGATCACCCGGAAACCGGCGCGGCGCAGTTGCAGCACGCTGGTCTTGACGCAGTAGTCGGTGGCCAGGCCGCCGACCAGCACAGTGGTGACACCACGGGCTTGCAGGAATTCGATGAGGCCGGTGCTGCGGCGCTCGGCCAGATCGTGGAAACAGGTGCCATAGGGGTGCAGATCCGGCTCGACTCCCTTCCAGATGAAGAAGTCGTAATCGATAGGGGCGGGCAGGCCGTCGAGCAGCTCGAACCCCTTGCTGCCGGGGACGCAGTGTACCGACCAGGTGAGATCGGCGTTAGGAAAATCAAGCGGTTGCAGCATGGTAGCAGGCTCGCTGGCCACCCAGACCGCATTGGCGGGGTGGGCATCCTTGCTGCCGATGCGCAGGCTGGCGAGGGTGGCCTGAGCGTTGAGGGCCGCCACAATATCATCCCCGCCCGCGACGGGCAGTTCGTTCGGGCAGAGAGGGGTAAAGCCCTTCTGCGCATCAATATCCAGACTGGCGACGGTTCCCATGATTGGCTCCTGCACATACTATTCGTGTGATATTATCTACCAAACATTAATGGAAGGCGAGCAGGGCGATCGGGATGCTGAGAATGAGTCTGGATATGGTGGTGCTGCGGTTGCATGAGGAGCGGCTCGAACTGCTGCTCGAGACCCGCGATCGCCCCCCTTTTGCCAACTGCTGGCAACTGCCTGCCCTGCGTATCGACGAGACGCTGGACCGGGATCTGGACGCCGCCCAGCGCCGCCTGCTGGCGGAGTGGGGTCTGGGTGACTGCTACAGCGAGCAGGTCTGTACCCTCGGCAATCTGGAGCGGGATCCCCGTGGCTGGTCCACAACCCTGGTTTACCTCTGTCTGGTGGCGCCTGAAGTGGAGGCCCGCCATGGTTGCTGGCATCCAGTCTCTACCCTGCCGGGCATTAGCCTCGCCTTCGACCATCTCCAGCTCATCGCGAAGGGACTGGAGCGACTGCGTATCAAGAGCCGCTACAGTACCCTGCCGCTGCAACTGCTGGGTACCGAGTTCACCCTCTCCGAGGTGCAGCGTGCCTTCGAGATCATCCTGCAAACACCCATGAATACGGCCGCCTTTCGCAAGCGGATCCACCGCGCTGACATCCTGGTGGACACCGGCCGCAAGCGTACCGGCAAGCAGCGCCCCGCCATTCTCTACCGGTTGGAAAGCCCCTGCTGCGTGATGTTCGATCAGGTGATGCACGGAGCGGAAGCATGAGCGCATCCCCTGTTCGTGTGCTGGTCAGCGCGTGTTTGCTCGGTCAGCCTGTGCGCTACGACGGTCAAAGCAAGGGGATAGTCAGCGACTGGCTGAGTGAGCTGGGTGCCGAGGGGCGGGCTCTGGCCTTTTGCCCCGAAGTGGCGGGTGGTCTGCCGACCCCGCGCCCTCCTGCCGAGCGGCAGGGCGAGCGGGTAGTGACGGCGAGCGGGCTGGATGTGACTGCCGAGTTTGACCGTGGCGCCGAGCTGGCGCTGGAAATCTGTCAGGCGCAGGGTATTCGCTTCGCCTTGCTGAAAGAGGGGAGCCCCTCATGTGGCAGCGGCCGTATCTATAACGGCCGCTTCGAAGGTGTTTCTGTGGCGGGCGAGGGCAAGACCACCGCCCTGTTGCGCCGCCACGGTATTGCAGTGTTCTCCGAGGATCAGTTGGCCGAGTTGGCCTCGGCGCTCTCTTTGGATGCATCCCCGGATTTGGCGGCCACCGGCAGCGGCGCCTGACCGCTCTGCCACCCCTCCAGCACCTCGTCTTTCTCCTGCCAGCGCTGGTTTAGCCACTCCTGAAAACCGCGTTTGAACTGCTTGTCGTTGAAGTAATCCCCTATGAGGGCCTCATCCACCGGCAGCTCCTCGATCCGCACCTGAATGCGTTTTACCCGTCCCATCAGGAAGTCCTTGAACGGGGTCTCGGCGTTGTCCGGATAGCGGATGGTGACGTTGATCAGGCTGTCGAACTGCTCGCCCATGGCGGCCAGCGTAAAGGCCAGCCCTGCCGCTTTGGGCGGCATCAGGTGGCGATAGCGGGAGCGGGCAGCATCCCGTTTCTGCTCGGTGAAGCGGGTCCCTTCCACGAAATTGATGACGGTAGTGGGGATATGGCGAAACTTCTCGCAGGCATTGCGGGTGGTCTCGATATCCTTGCCGCGCAGGTGCGGGTTGCGCAGCAGGAATTCCCGTGAATAGCGGCGCATAAATGGCATATCAAGCCCCCAGCAGGCGAGCCCCAGCAGCGGGATGTAGATCAGCTCGTGCTTCATGAAGAACTTGGGCACCGGCAGCCGGTCGCGAAACAAGTGGCCGAGCACCACGATGTCGGTCCAGCTCATGTGGTTGCTGATGATGAGATACCAGCCATCCTTGCGCAGCCGGGTGCTGTCTTCCACCTGCCAGTCGATGCGGGTGGTGAGGCGGATCACCAGCGCGTTGCAGGCCAGCCACAGGCGCATGAAGCGGTTGTTGAGGCGGCTGCAGGCGCGGCCAAAGGCTGGCACCGGCAGCAGCAGTTTGGCCAGCGAAACCAGCAGGATCAGGCTGGCGCACAAGGCGGTAAAGAGAATGGTCAGGCCGGCGCTGATGAGCAGCACCAGCGGGCCGGGAAGCATGGATAACATGAGTGTTTACTGCGCCTTGGTTGCCAGCAGCTGGTTCAGGGTCTGGTCCTTCTCGTGCCAGATCCCGTTCAGCCACTGCTGAAACTCTTGTTGGAACTCGGGGTCATTGAAGTAATCCCCCACCAGTTTGCGGTCGATCGGCAAATAGCGGATCTGAACCTTGATTTGCCCGACCCGGCCACACATGAAATCCCAGTAGCTGGGAATGCCCTCCGGGTAGGCGATGGTGACATCCACCAGTTGATGCAACTGGTCACCCATGGCGGCCAGAGTAAAGGCGATGCCGCCTGCGCGCGGATGGAGCAGGTGACGATAGGGCGAACCCTGCTTCTGATGTTTGCCCTTGGTGAAGCGGGTGCCTTCGACGAAGTTCATCACACTCACTGGAATGTGGCGGAACCGGGCACAGGCTTTACGGGTTGTCTCTATGTCTTTTCCCTTCAGATGGGGATGCTTTTCCAGAAATTTCCTGGAATATCGCCGCATGAAGGGGAAGTCGAGCGCCCACCATGCCAGACCGAGAAAAGGTACCCAAATCAGCTCTTTCTTGAGGAAAAACTTCAGGAAGGGAATTTTTTGGTTAAAAACCCGCTGCAGTACCAGTATGTCGACCCAGGATTGATGGTTGGCAATCACCATATACCACTCATTCCGGCGCCCTTTGTCCACTCCGACCACATCGAAAGGGGTTCTGATGATGGTTTTCTGGATCAGATTGTTGAAACCTATCCAGCAGCTGGCACAGCCATCCAGCAGCCAGTTGCAGAGGGTGCGCCACCCCTTGATGGGGAGCAGAAGTTTGAGCAGACCCAGCGAGAAGATGGGAACAAACCAGAAGAGGGTGTTGAAAAAATAGAGCAGGGTGGAGAGGCTGCCGCGCAGTCGCTCTATCAGCTTGTTGGGCATGAGTCGGGTCCGTCTTGCTGTCGATAAAGGGCCATCAAGTGGTCAGATCTGTGGCCATAATATCAGCCGATGGCCCGTGAGACCATTCAGAGCCGTTACGGGGTTGGACTCACCCTTTCCCTTCTGTCAGTTGCTGCGCAATCGCGACAGCAGCCTGTCCGTGGCCCTGTAACCGAGTGCCTCGATCAGGTGCTCCTTCTCGATGGTCTGCCGTCCTGCCAGATCGGCGATGGTGCGCGACACCCGCAGGATGCGGTGCCAGGCCCGGATGCTGAGCCCCAGCTTCTGGATGGCATTCTCCAAAAATTCGGCATCTTGCGCTGATAAGCGGCAAATATCCTCTATCTCGCGGCTATCAAGCCGGTTGTTGAGCTTGCCGTTGCGGCTCAGCATGCGCTCCCGTGCCGCCAGCACCCGATCACGGATCTGCCGGCTCGACTCCCCCCGCTCCGCCTTGCCGGTCAGGCTCCCCTTGGGCAGCAGCGGCACCTCCACCGTCAGGTCGAAGCGGTCGAGAAAGGGGCCGGAGAGCTTGCCGAGGTAGCGCAAGATCTGATCCGGGCTGGAGCGGGTCTGGCCGTCACCATAGTGGCCGCAGGGGCTGGGGTTCATGGCGCCCACCAGCTGGAAGCGGGCGGGGAAATCCACCTGACGGGCGGCCCGGCTGATGGTGATGTGGCCGGTTTCCAGCGGCTCGCGCAGGGAGTCGAGCACCTTGCGCTCAAATTCTGGGAGCTCGTCCAGAAACAGCACCCCGTTGTGGGCCAACGAAATTTCTCCGGGCCGCGGGTGGCTGCCACCGCCCACCAGCGCCACCGCCGAGGCGCTGTGGTGGGGCGTGCGATAGGGTCTGTGGTGCCAGTGACCGGCGCGCGGGGTGAGGCCGCCGATGGAGTGGATGGCGGCGGTCTGCTGCGCCTCCTGCTCGCTCAGCGGTGGCAGAATGCCGGGTAGACGGCTGGCCAGCATGCTCTTGCCGGTCCCGGGCGGGCCGATGAACAGCAGGTTGTGGCTGCCGGCGGCGGCTATCTCCAGTGCCCGCTTGGCCTGTGACTGGCCGATCACATCCTGCAGATCCGGTACATCGGGCAGGCTCTCCGCGCTTTGTTGATCCGGCAGTGGCAGTTCGTACTGGCCGGCCAGCCAGGCGGTGACGGCCAGCAACTGGTGGGCGGTGCGCACCTCGGCATCCTGAATCAGGGAGGCTTCGGGGCCGTTCTCCCGCGGTACCAGCAGGGTGCGTCCCGCATCGCGGCAGGCGAGCACGGCGGGCAGCACACCGAGCACAGGGCGAATTTCGCCGGTCAGAGCCAACTCGCCTAAAAATTCGTGATCGAGCAGGTATTTTGCAGGTATTTGTTTGGAAGCAGCGAGAATCCCAATGGCGATGGCCAGATCGAAACGGCCCCCCTCCTTGGGTAGATCAGCGGGGGCCAGATTGACCGTGATGTGTTTGCTCGGAAACTCGAAATTGCCGTTGAGCAGGGCGCTGCGCACCCGATCCCGCGACTCCTTCACTGAGGTTTCCGGCAGGCCGACCATGTTGAAGGCGGGCAGGCCGTTGGAGAGGTGAACTTCCACTGTAACTTGCGGGGCCGCGATCCCGAGGCTGGCACGGCTATAAACCACAGCTAATGACATAAATCCCGTCCTTGAGTTGATATATGTTCTGACTAACTGCTTATTGTTGGTTTTTTATTCCAGAGTTCCGGCTGAGGAATAGCCAAAATCAGTGGGTTGTCACAGAAAAAAGGCTTGCCCAATAAAAATCACCGTGCTAGTTCTAATAGCCATTCGCGGTAGAGACCGCCCCAATTTCACAGGATTTCCGGTTGTAACTATGAACATGGCCTCCCGTTTCGTCAGCATTATTGTGGTCCTAGTGGTGATTATTATCTCACCGCTCGGGGCTCGTTTAGCTGCACGGAACAAGGGATAGACCCACCACCGGACAGAACGAAACAAGCGACCCCCGAGCCTCACAGCTCGGGGGTTTTTTTTCGACCAAAGGACAGGATTTTCCACATGAACGGCGCGCAGTTTTTGGTACAGGCTCTCAAGAAACAGGGTGTGACCCAGGTATTTGGTTACCCGGGCGGGGCCATCATGCCGGTCTACGATGCTCTGTATGACGGTGGTCTGGCCCATCAGCTCTGCCGCCACGAGCAGGGCGCCGCCATGGCGGCGGTGGGTTACGCCCGCGCCTCCGGTCAGGTGGGGGTCTGCATCGCAACCTCCGGCCCCGGCGCCACCAATCTGGTGACCGGTCTGGCGGAGGCGCTGCTCGATTCGGTGCCGCTGGTGGCCATCAGCGGTCAGGTGCCCTGTGCCGCCATCGGCACCGATGCGTTTCAGGAGGTCGACGTGCTCGGCATGTCCCTCTCCTGCACCAAGCACTCCTTCATGGTGACCGATGCCGCCGATCTGGGGCGCGTGCTGGCAGAAGCTTTCGCCATCGCCACCGAAGGGCGCCCCGGCCCTGTGCTGATCGATCTCCCCAAGGATGTGCAGCTGGCCGCCGTGCCTGTCCAGAGCCCGCTGTTTGCGGTGGAGGAGCCCGAGCATCTCAATTCGGCCGAGCTGACGGCCGCCCGCACCCTGCTGGCTGCCGCCGAGCGCCCGGTGCTCTACGTCGGCGGCGGGGTGGGCATGGCCAATGCCGAGATGCAGTTGCGCGACTTTGCTGCCGCAACCGGCATGCCTGCAGTCACCACCCTCAAGGGGATTGGCGCGCTCGACCCCGATAGTTCCGTTTATCTGGGCATGCTTGGCATGCACGGCACCAAGGCCGCCAACTACGCGGTGCAGCAGTGCGATCTGCTGCTGGTGGTGGGCGCCCGTTTTGACGATAGGGTGACCGGCAAGCTGGAGGAGTTTGCTCCCGAGGCCAAGGTTATCCATCTCGATGTGGATGCCGCCGAGTTTGGCAAGCGCCGCGCTGCCGAGGTGGGTATCACCACGGATCTCAAACAGGTGCTGCCGCGCCTCGCCATGACTCTCGACATTGCCCCCTGGCGTGAACACTGTGCCGCCATGGCCCGCAAGTATGCGTTTCGCTACGACCATCCGGGTCAGGCCATCTATGCACCGGCCCTGCTCAAGCAGCTCTCCGCCCGGCTGCCGGAGAGCAGCGTGGTGGCCTGCGACGTGGGTCAGCACCAGATGTGGGTGGCCCAGCACATGCGCTTCACCAGTCCGCGCAACCACCTCTCCAGCGCCGGTCTCGGCACCATGGGCTTCGGTCTGCCCGCCGCTATCGGGGCCAAGATGTCGCGCCCGGAGGATGAAGTGGTGCTGGTTAGCGGTGACGGCTCTTTCATGATGAACGTGCAGGAGCTCGGCACCATCCGCCGGGCCCAGCTCAAGGTGAAGATGGTGCTGCTGGATAACCAGCGCCTCGGCATGGTGCGCCAGTGGCAGGAGCTGTTCTTCGACGGCCGCTACAGCGAGACCATCCTCTCCGACAACCCCGATTTCGTCGCCCTGGCTGCTGCTTTCGGCATTCCGGGTGAGACCATCACATGCAAGGAGCAGATAGCCGGAGCCCTCGATCGCCTGCTGGCAAGCGAGAGTGCCTACCTGCTGCATGTGGCTATTTCAGAGGAAGAAAACGTCTGGCCCCTGGTTCCACCGGGAGTCGCCAACCACCAGATGATGGAGCAACGCCCATGAACCCGCACACCCTTGCCCAGCCCGCATTTGCACAACACACCCTGCATATCCATGCCCAGCCCAGACCGGAAGTGATGGAGCGGGTACTGCGGGTGGTGCGCCACCGCGGCTTCAATCTCTGCGCCCTCACTATGGAGACGAGAGCGGAGCAGGATTGCCAACAGCTGCGGATCACGGTTACTGTCGAGTCGGTGCGTCCCATCCAGCAGTTGTGGAGCCAGCTGGTGAAGCTGGTGGACGTCTCCCGGGTCGATGCACTGGAACAGCAACCCCGGATCAGAGCTTAAGGAGCCAAGCCAATGTCACAGCCTTCCCAATCCGCCACTCACCCGCAATACATCTGGTTCAACGGCAAACTGGTGCCCTGGCAGGATGCCCAGGTGCACGTGATGAGCCACGCCCTGCATTACGGCTCCTCGGTGTTCGAGGGGGTGCGCGCCTACGACACCCCCAAAGGCACCTGCATCTTCCGTCTGCAGGAGCATACTCGCCGCCTGTTCGACTCCGCCAAGATCTACTGGATGGACGTCCCCTACAGCGAGTCCGAAGTGAATGAAGCCTGCCGCACCGTGGTGCGCGAGAACGGCCTGAAGAGCGGCTACCTGCGCCCGCTGGCCTTTGTCGGCAACGTGGGGCTGGGGCTGCATCCGCCGCTGGATGCCAAGGCTGACCTGATGGTCGCGGCTCTGCCGTGGGGTGCCTATCTGGGGGAAGAGGGGCTGAAAAACGGGGTGGATGTGTGCGTCACCTCATGGAGCCGGCTCGCGCCCAACACCATTCCCACCGGCGCCAAGGCGGGCGGCAACTATCTCTCCTCCCAGTTGATCAGTCGCGAAGCCAAGCGCAACGGCTTCGCCGAGGGGCTGGCGCTGGATGTGAACGGCTACCTGAGTGAAGGGGCGGGGGAGAACCTGTTCCTGGTGAAGAACGGCGTACTGTTCACCCCGCCTGCCACTGCCGCCATCCTGCCCGGCATCACCCGCGATACCATCATGACGCTGGCCCGCGATCTCGGTTATGAGGTGCGCGAGCAGGCACTGCCCCGTGAGGCGCTCTATGTGGCAGACGAAATCTTCATGACCGGCACCGCCGCCGAGGTGACCCCGGTGCGCTCCGTCGATCGGATGAAGGTGGGCGCTGGCAGCCGTGGCCCGGTGACAGAGCAGCTGCAAAACGCCTTCTTCGGCCTGTTCAATGGCAAGACCGAAGACAAGTGGGGCTGGCTGACGCCAGTTCACGACTGATGAGAGAGGGGAGGCGTCATGCCTCCCCGAGTCGCTTCCGGTGAGAGCTTCCCAGAGGAGCCTTCACCAGGATCGATTCAGATCCACTCGTATCATCACCGCATAACGCATCGAGCCCATATGGGCATTCAGGGAGTAGAGACAATGCCGAAGTTGAGATCCGCCACCACCACCCACGGACGTAACATGGCCGGGGCCCGCGCCCTGTGGCGTGCCACCGGAATGACCGATCAGGATTTCGGCAAGCCCATCATCGCCGTGGTCAACTCCTTCACCCAGTTCGTGCCGGGCCATGTCCACCTCAAGGATCTGGGTCAGCTGGTGGCGCGCGAGATCGAAGCTGCCGGCGGCGTTGCCAAGGAGTTCAACACTATCGCCGTAGATGACGGCATCGCCATGGGCCATGGCGGCATGCTCTACTCGCTGCCGTCGCGCGAGCTGATTGCCGACTCGGTGGAGTATATGGTCAACGCCCACTGCGCCGACGCCATGGTCTGTATCTCCAACTGCGACAAGATCACCCCGGGGATGCTGATGGCGGCCCTGCGCATCAACATCCCGGTGATCTTCGTCTCCGGCGGCCCGATGGAAGCGGGCAAGACCAAGCTCTCCGACCAGATCATCAAGCTGGATCTGGTGGACGCCATGATCCAGGGCGCCGACCCCAAGGTCTCCGACGCCCAGAGCGAACAGGTGGAGCGCAGTGCCTGCCCCACCTGCGGCTCCTGTTCCGGCATGTTTACCGCCAACTCCATGAACTGTCTGACTGAGGCGCTCGGCCTCTCCCAGCCGGGCAACGGCTCGCTGCTGGCGACCCACAGCGATCGTGAGCAGCTGTTCAAGCTGGCGGGCCAGCGCATCGTGACTCTGGCCAAGCGCTGGTATGAGCAGGACGATGCCTCGGCACTGCCGCGCAATATCGCCACCAAGGCGGCGTTCGAGAACGCCATGGCGCTCGACATCGCCATGGGTGGCTCTACCAATACAGTGCTGCACCTGCTGGCGGCGGCGCAGGAGGCGGGCGTCGACTTCACCATGGCCGATATCGACCGCATGTCGCGCAAGGTGCCGCAGCTCTGCAAGGTGGCGCCCTCCACCCAGAAGTACCATATGGAAGATGTGCACCGCGCCGGCGGCGTGGTCGCCATTCTGGGCCAGCTGGAAAAAGCGGGTCTGGTGCATGGCGATACCCGTACCGTGCTGGGTTGTTCCCTCGTCGAACAACTCAATGAATATGATGTCAGCCGTCAGCCGAGTCAGGAGGTGGTGGACTTCTACCGCGCTGGCCCGGCCGGCATCCGCACCACCAAGGCGTTCAGTCAGGATTGTCGCTGGCCAGAGCTGGATCTGGACAGAGCCGAAGGGTGCATCCGCTCGCTGGACAACGCCTACAGTCAGGAGGGCGGTCTGGCGGTGCTCTCTGGCAACCTCGCTGTCAATGGCGCCATCGTCAAGACTGCCGGGGTGGATGAGGAGAACCTCACCTTCCGTGGTCCAGCCCGGGTGTTCGAGAGTCAGGAGAGCGCGGTGAACGGCATCCTCGACGGTACCGTGAAAGCGGGCGAGGTGGTGGTGATCCGCTACGAAGGGCCGAAAGGGGGCCCGGGCATGCAGGAGATGCTCTACCCCACTACCTATTTGAAATCCATGGGATTGGGCAAGGCGTGTGCCCTGATTACCGACGGCCGCTTCTCCGGCGGCACCTCGGGTCTCTCCATCGGCCACGTCTCGCCGGAAGCAGCCTCTGGCGGCACTATCGGTCTGGTGGAGGATGGCGACATCATCAGTATCAACATCCCGGCCCGCAGCATGGTGCTGGAGGTGGCCGACAGCGTGCTGGCTGCCCGCCGCGTCGCTGTCGAAGCCCGTGGCTGGAAGCCGCTCGATCGTGAGCGTCAGGTCTCCTTTGCCCTGCGCGCTTACGCCATGTTCGCCACCAGCGCCGACAAGGGTGCGGTGCGCGATCGCACCCTGTTGGGGGAATAAATCATGGTCTCTGCGGCTGATTATCTACGCAAGGTGCTGCTCTCCCCCGTCTATGAGGCGGCGCGGGTCACCCCCTTGCAAACCCTGAAGAAACTCTCCGAGCGGCTCGGCAATCACGTCAGCCTGAAGCGGGAGGATCTGCAACCGGTCCACTCCTTCAAGCTGCGCGGTGCCTACCACAAGATCGCCACTCTGAATGAGGAGCAGAAGGCGCGTGGCGTTATCGCCGCCTCTGCCGGCAACCACGCGCAGGGGGTCGCCCTGTCGGCCGCCAAGCTCGGTATCAAGGCGATCATCGTGATGCCCAAGACCACGCCGGACATCAAGATCGACGCGGTGCGCCGTCAGGGCGGCAACGTCATGCTGTTCGGCAACAGCTTCGACGAGGCCTATGGCGAGAGTCGCCGCCTCTCCGAGCTGGAGGGCTACACCCTGATCCCGCCGTTTGACGACGTCGAGGTGATCGCCGGGCAGGGCACCATCGGCAAGGAGCTGTTGGAGCAGGATACCCACCTCACCCACGTCTTCGTGCCGGTGGGCGGCGGCGGGTTGGCCGCCGGGGTGGCGGTCTATATCAAGCAGCTGCTGCCGGATGTGAAGGTGATCGGAGTGGAGGCTGAAGGGTCTGCCTGCCTCAAGGCCGCGCTGGCGGCCGGCGAGCCGGTCAATCTGGAGCGGGTCTCCCTGTTTGCGGACGGGGTGGCGGTCAAGCGCATCGGCGAGGAGACCTTCCGCCTGTGCAACCAGTATCTGGACGAGGTGGTGACCGTCTCCAACGACCAGATCTGCGCCGCGCTCAAAGACATCTTCGATGACTGCCGCGCCATCGCCGAGCCGTCGGGGGCCCTGTCGCTGGCCGGCCTCAAGGCCTACAGCGAGCGGGAGCAGATCAAAGGGGGGCGGATGGCGGCCATTCTCTCCGGTGCCAACGTCAACTTCCACAGCCTGCGTTACGTGTCGGAGCGCTGCGAGATTGGCGAGAAGCGTGAGGGCATGCTGGCGGTGACCATCCCCGAGCGCAAGGGGGCCTTCCTCGACTTCTGCCGTCAGCTCGGGCCCCGTATGGTGACCGAGTTCAACTACCGCTATGCGGATGCCGAGCAGGCGTCGCTGTTCGTCTCGGTGCGCCTCACCGGCGGTGACGAGGAGCTCGGGCAGATCATCGATCAGCTCGGCGGCAACGGCTACCCGGTGGTCAACATGACCGAGAGCGAACTGGCCAAGAACCACGTGCGCTACATGATTGGCGGCCGCCCGGCCCGGCCCCTCGGCGAACGGCTCTACAGCTTCAAGTTTCCGGAGCAGCCTGGCGCTTTGATGCGTTTTCTCGAGACCCTGGGCTGTCGCTGGAACATCAGCCTGTTCCACTACCGCAACCACGGTGCCGACTACGGCCGGGTGCTCTGCGCCTTCGAGCTGCCGGACGAAGACGTGGCCGCCTTCCACGACTACCTGCGCGAGATTGGCTACGGTTGGAAAGAGGTGAGCGACGACCCCGCCTACCGGCTATTTTTGGCTAGTTGAGCAGGGGGGACTTCAACAACCCATCTGGAGGGAGGCACTAAATAGCTGTTCCGAA
>NZ_CAWMDN010000133.1:0-4207 GCF_963866575.1 Aeromonas sp. L_1B5_3 | reverse complement strand
GGAGATGTGTATAAGAGACAGCCATGCCCCAGCTCCATAGCTGGCTCAAGGATGAAGAGGGGCGCAGCTTTCAACTGCTGGGAATGGATCTCTTCAACCCCGGCCCGCTGCGCCAGCTGTTTGGCGCCCAACCCGCGAGCGAGCCCGCCTTTTCCCTCAACCGCACCGACAGCATCTGGCTGGCAGCCCCCGAAGCGGAGCGCCTTGGCTGGCAAGCGGGCCAGAGCCGCCGTTTTGTATTGGGCGGCAGCGATGGCGCCAGCGCCAAACCCCTGACCCTGACGCTTGCAGGCACGTTTGAACCGGGCGCCGTGCCCATGGAGCGGCTGCTGATAACCGACATCGGCCTCGCCCAGCCGCTGCTGAGCAAAGCGGGTCGGCTCGGTCGCATCGTCTTCAAATTAAGCGACGCCGAGGCTCGCACCCTGCAGGCCACCCTGCAAACCGATTACCCGAACCAGCCCTTGTGGCTTGAGCCCATCAGCCCGGCGCTCGATGCCAGCCAGCTTGGTGATGCGCTGGCCCTCAACCTGACGGCGCTCTCATTGCTCGCCATGGCAGTGGGACTGTTTCTGGTGTTCAACGCCCAGCGATTTGTCCAGAGCGTGCGCCGCCCCCAGCTGGCCCAGTTGATCATTCTGGGGATGGGGCCGAGTCGGGTGCTGCGTTGGCTCATTCTGGAGCTACTTATTCTCTCCACGGTAGGCACCCTGCTCGGGGTGATGCTCGGCAGCCTGTTGGCGCTGGCGCTGATGGGACAGCTGACCCAAGCGCTGGCCGATCTCTATGGGCCCAACCCCATCGATCTGTTGCGCCTCTCCCCTGTGAGCCTGCTCAAGGCGCTGTTGATCGGGCTGCTCGGCACGCTGGCCGCCAACCTGCCCGGCTGGTGGCAACTGCTGCGCCAATCCCCCCTCGAACTGCGAGCGGGAAGCAGCCGCCCCCCCGCTCACCCGTGGCGACGGCGCGTGCTGGCCATCGCCATCCTGCTGCTGTGCGCCCTCTGCCTGTGGTTGCCGCAAACCGGTTTGACCGGCGCCCTCTTTATCGCCGGCGGCTGGCTGCTGGCCATGGCGCTCTGGCTGCCCGATGCCCTGCGCGGCCTGCTTGGCTGGTTGCGACGGCGTGCGAGCGGCCCCCTCACCGCCCGGCTCGGGGTGGCCGAGACCCTCTATCACCTCGATCGCACCGCCATCGCGGTGATGGCGTTGCAGCTGGCCATCGCGGCGGCCATCGGCATCGGGGTCATGGTGTCGAGTTTTCGCTCCAGCGTGGAGATCTGGCTCGGCCAGCGTCTGGCCGCCGATCTCTATGTCACCGCCCCCAAGGGGGTGGCGGGCAACAAGGGCACCTTGAGCGACGCCACCCTCGAGACCCTGCTCGCCAATCCGCTAGTGAGCGCCGCCTCGCGCCGCTCGGTGCACCCTGCCCGCTGGCAGGGGCAGCCCATCGAGTGGGCGCAGATGGACTTTATTCCCCAGCTTAAAGCGGCCTATCCGCTGCTGGCCGGACGCTGGCCGACCCGTCCCGACGAGGTGCTGGCAAGCGAACCGCTGACGGTACGCCTCGGGGTCAAGGTGGGCCAGAGGTTGGCGATCAGCGGCGAGCAGGGGCCACGGCAGCTCACCGTCACCGGCGTCTATCAGGACTACGGCAGCGACAAGGGGCAGCTCCTGCATGCCTTCGAGGCCGGGGCGGTGCAATCCCTCGCCCTCTTTAGCAACGACCCCGAACAGCTGACCGATCGCCTGCGCGAGCGCTTTGGCGAGCAGCTCAATCTGCTCTCCGCCCCCGCCATCCACAGCGCGGCCCTCAAGGTGTTTGACCAGACCTTTGTGGTGACCGAGCTATTGAAGTTGCTGATCCTCGGCATCGCCTTTGTCGGGATCGGCTCGGCCTTTATGGTGCTGGGGCTGGCGCGCCGTGGCGAGCTGCAGACCTTGCAGAGTCTGGGCTTGAGCCCCCGCCACTGCCGCCAGCTGCTGGTGTGGCAAGGGGCGGGATTGGGGCTGCTCACCGCCCTGCTGGCCCTGCCGGTGGGATATGGCCTCGCCTGGGTGCTGATCGAGGTGGTTAACCCCCGCGCCTTTGGCTGGCGCCTCGCCTTCGAGGCCGCCCCCCTTCATGCGGTCACCGCCCTCTTGCTGGCGCCGGTCTGTGGCGCACTGGCCTCCTGGTATGCGGCAAGGAGAGTGGTATGAAACAGATCAAAGGGTGGCCGCTGGCGCTGGGTATACTCTGGACGCTCTATAGCGGGGCTATCGCTGCCAGCGATCTGGGCGCACTGCTCGGTGGCGGCAGCGACAGCTTTAAAAAGGTGCTGCCGGGGCAAACCATTCAATTGCCGGAGGATCACGCCGCACACCCCGATTACCGCTCCGAGTGGTGGTATCTCACCGGCAACCTCAAGGATGAACAGGGGCGCGAATATGGCATGCAATGGACCCTGTTTAGGCAGGGGATCGAACAAGAGATCCGCACCAGCAATCCCTGGCTTATCCCCCAGCTCTGGCTGGCCCAGTTTGCCATCACGGATCTCGACCGTGGCAGCCACCAGCAAGATGAACGGGCCAGTCGGCAGGGGCCGGGACTGGCGGGGGCCAGCGGCGGTCAATATTGGCTAAGGGAGTGGCGGCTTGCCTCGCAAGGGGCAGCGCTGTTCCCCGCCACCCTCAAGGTGCAGAGCAAGATTGGCGAGCTGAACCTCACCGTCACTGCCGCCAAGCCGCTGGTGCTGCAAGGCAAGGCCGGTTACAGCGAGAAGAGCCCGGGCAACGCCTCCTTTTACTACTCCTACCCGCGCCTCACTCTTCGTGGCACCCTGACTCGCGATGGCGAGACCCGCACCGTCACCGGACAAGGCTGGTTTGATCACGAGTGGAGCAGCTCGGTATTGGCCGAGTGGCAATCGGGCTGGGACTGGTTTTCGCTGCAACTGGCCGATGGCCGCGAGCTGATGCTGTTTCGCCTGCGCACCAAATCGGGCCGCGCTAATCCCGAAAACCAGCCAGAAAACCGTTACGGCATCTTGATTGAGCGGGATGGCAGCAGCCGGGTGCTCGCCCCCGACGCGATTCGCCTTACGCCGGGCAACACCTGGCGCGGCCCCAAGGGGCAGAATTACCCCGTCGAGTGGCAGCTAAACGCCGCCGGAATGAGCCTCACCATCAAAGCCCGTCAGCCCAATCAGGCCATGACAGGTCGCTTTGACTACTGGGAGGGTGCAGTCTCTGTCTCGGGGGATGCCAAGGGGGTCGGCTATCTGGAGATGACCGGCTACTGAACACCCTCGACAAACATGGCCGGTCTACTCGATGACCTAAAAACAAATCGCCCTGATAACAGGGCATCACAGTGATATCGCCCAGCCACTTCTGTCACTTGGCGCCAGTAGCCAAGGATGCTTTATCTGTTTATTTATTGAACTCCCCTTGCCCACTCAACCCGCAGCCAACTTGGCTCAAGTCTGATCCCAGTCAAAAAACCTTTCAAAATCCGAGCGATAACTAACTTTTAACTCACTTGCATTGGTCGCAGTTTGATATCTTTCTCATCCGGCACTCACGGCCCCAAAGGCAGCCGAGGTAAGCCCATGATTTACCCATTTTCAATCTGGTTAAAAGCAGCACTCGGGGAGCTGTAACTCCGTGCGGTAGCTATACAAATAGATGGAAATGATCATTTTTTGTTATTTTTAAATATCAACCTGATAAATAAACTTTATTCTCCTCACCGACTGATAAAGCTAGAGATGCTTTATTAAAGCATAATATACACACTTTGAATTATAGCTTTTTAAACACTTGTAAAATCACTCTTTCAAGAAGGAAATAAAATAATGGCATGGTATTGGTGGGTCATATTGGCAGTGGCTTTTTTATTATTTGCAAGTCATTACCAAACAAAGATAAGGAGAGAGTATCTAATGAAAAAATATGGTGACAAGCACCTTGTTGAAAAATTAATGAAACGAATGTTCTGGCAAGGCCAGTCTGAAGGTCAACTTATTGATTCACTGGGTAAACCTATCGATATTGATCAAAAAGTTCTCAAAACCAAAGTTAAAGAAGTTTGGAAATATAATAAAACAGGGAAAGGCCGCTATGCACTAAGAGTAACTTTAGAGAATGGTAAAGTGATTGGTTGGGATCAGAAATAATGAGTCTAAAACTAACGAAGTACAGCTTCAAAAAAAAAAAAAAAAAAA